>JAQWRF010000157.1 GCA_029243845.1 Planctomycetota bacterium
CTACATCCTCAATTCTATTACCGACCCAATGGCTCAGGCGCGCAAGGGTTACCCTAAGGCGATGCTCGAGGTTGAACTTACCGACGAAGATCTAACAGACCTTCTTAACTACATTAAGTCGCAGAAATAATAATAACGATGACTTCTAATTTTAGATTAACGGGCGATTACCAAGCTGGCGATTTAGCGCCACGCATGAAGCGTATCGGTCTGGTGCTTGCCGTCCTTGGTTTGGGCGCTGGCGCTGCCATGGGTCTTACCGGCGATGCCGATACCAAGACCCACTTTTGGTTTGCCTACCTAGTGGCATTCTGTTTTGCATTGGCCATTGGCTTGGGCGCGATGTTCTTCACGATAGTGGGGCACGTTGTAAACACGCACTGGAATATCTCTTTACGCCGTTTGGCTGAATTGACAATGGGCGCGCTTCCGATAATTTGCTTGTTTGGCTTAGCCATGCTGCTGCCATTCTTCGATCACGAAGTGGATATCTGGCAGTGGGACACTATAAATAGTGGTGGGGCTCATGCAGTAGAGCACGGCAGCGATCATGGTGGCGCAGGCGCGCAGTCTCTTTCAGACACACTCGATCATGCCGAGCACGTACACATCGTTGAAAAGAAAGCCGCTTACCTAAACCGTAACGGATTCATCTTCCGCCTGCTTGCCTACTTCCTGATTTGGGCATGGATGGCGAAGTTCTTCTTAAGTAAATCTGCCGCGCAAGATACCGCGGGAGATTCTATAGATAACGTGCTGCGCATGAAGAAAGTTGCAGCGCCAATGATTTTTGTATTTGCGTTGACGATATCATTCGCGGCGTTCGACTTAATCATGTCGCTCGACGAAACTTGGTTCTCGACCATTTTCGGAGTCTACATCTTCGCCGGTTCATTCTTGGCAGCTAATTGCTGGCTAGTCATCATGTCGAAATGGTTGCAGGCGCGTGGCAAAATGACGGACGTCATCAACACCGAGCATTATCATGACTTGGGCAAATGGATGTTCGCCTTTACATTTTTCTGGGGCTACATCGCGTTTTCTCAGTTCATGCTGATTTGGTATGCCAACATCCCGGAGGAGACTCACTTCTATATGAACCGCACCATGGGCGTGTGGCAGGGTTACAGCAATCTGCTAATGGTTGGAGCGTTCTTCTTCCCATTCTTGGCCTTGCTATCACGTCACGTTAAGCGTAGTACTAATGTCCTTTGCGGCATGGCTGTTTACATTTTGTTTATGCGCTACCTCGACCTTTACTGGCTAATTATGCCGAACTACCACCGTGGCGAGATCATCGACAATCCGTTCGGATTGGTTGAGATTTCCTTAGTAATAGGCTTTATCGGACTGTTACTTTTCGGCATAGCGCGTAACGCTGGCAAGCAGTCACTGTTACCGATTAACGACCCTCTTCTTGCAAAGTGCCTAGGACACAAGAATCTCTAATAACATGGCTGTACAACACGACGATTTGCCGAACGTAAGTTTGATCAACACAACCCTAGCAACAACGTTTATTGTTATTGCTTTGGCTTACCTTTCTTCTGGGCTTTACAAGCGTCGTACGCTTGACCTTGAAGGGGAGCGTAATGTCCAATCTATTGTTGCCGAACGCATCGAATTGCGTCAGCAACAAATAGATGGCGTAACCGCTACGGTTGTGACGGATAAGCTTGTTGAATCAAAGCAAGAAGTCATAGACTCTTACAATAAATAATTTGAATTTAAGCTTACTGCGTGAATGGGTGATGGCATTTTTGGCTACCGCCATGGTGGTAAGCTTGACTCCTGCCCAGGTAGGCTTTGAAACACGTGACATCAGAGATGTCGGCGTAAGCGAACAACTCGGCGCAACGATCCCTCTCGAGTTGCAATTTACTGACACGTTGGGCAACACCGCGCCGCTTTCGCAATACTTTGATGGCGAGCGCCCCGTGGTGCTCACCTTGAACTATGCCAATTGCCCGCAGCTGTGCAATTTACAGCTGGATGGATTCGTTAGCACCTTGAATCAGTTAGACGATTGGCAGGTC
>JAQWRF010000161.1 GCA_029243845.1 Planctomycetota bacterium
CGCGTACATCGAGGAATGATTCATATTGGTTCTCGCCGGACTCAAGGAAATGGATTTCGTGGACATCATTTGTTACTGAATGGTCAAGGAAAATTTCTTGGCCAATTACACAATAGTGCTACGTCCATTCCGCCTCCCGGCCATCAGGCCAATCCTCAGAAACGTGGTTTTATCCCGTGGCCACTGGCGCCGAATAGTCAGCATCCTATTGGGAACACCTACGGTGAATATCAAAACTATGGTGGCTCACCTTATTTGCACCCAGGCATTGATGTGCTCGGCAGCAGTTATCAACCTGTTTATGCGGTTGCAGATGGTGTTGTCAAGGCGGTGCTGACGACTAGCGGGCAATATCATTGGCGTGTAGCTATCGGTGGTCCAGGAAGCGGGACAACTTCAGGACACTTATATGCACATTTACAACAATCCTCGATCACTGTTGACGTCGGCGACAGCGTGGTAAAAGGTCAACATCTTGGTGACTTGGTGCCTTGGCCGACTTCTGGTTTTACACACTGCCACTTTAACAGTATCGAAGACAGCGGCAATCAGTGGTTTGGAGATTGGCTATGCCCCGATAACGTCCACGAGGATTTAGTACGGTGTCTCGAAACGTCGGCTCCAGTGTTCGAGAATGCTCGTGGTAACGAGTTGTTTGCTTTCTGTCGCAATGAAACTTCGACTTACCGTAATTCTAATAATTTACAAGGCAAGGTTGATATTATTGCGCACGTTGGGGATCGTTTGGATTCCAGTTGGACTTGCGGCGTCCAAAGCTTGCGGTATTCGATTTATCCTTCTGGGAATCCCGGAGCACCAATTGTTGACAATAAACTTTCCTTCAACTTTGATATGAGCTTGGATACCTACGGAAGTGGCACTATCGATTCTTTTCTCGTTGACTTGATCTATAAAGAGGATTCTACTTGTAATACGAACGGGGATTACAATAGCCGCGAGTTCTTTTACGTGATAACTAATTCAGATGGTGACCAGACCTACAACGCTGCGGACCAGAACGAATCTTGGAATACGGTTAACGTAGCAAATGGTGATTATGTCGTCGAAGTGGTGGCCCGCGACGTTGCAGGGAACCGATCAACTGCTAGTATGACTGTTACCGTTAATAATTAACAATGGACTTCCACTCTTTATCCAGCTGAGCGTCCAGACCCTGACAGGTGTCCCCAAATAATTTTAGAGACAAGAAAAAGGATTGTGCTACTCAAGATTAGCCATTGAAGCATGTTGCTCAAGATGAACATGGTTCCATCTTGAAATATTAAGGCTATCGGAGAAAAGACTATTCCTAACCAGCAAATAGGAGTAGTGGCTGGGTAAAGAAAAGATATTTTGCCCCTAATTTTTAGCTGAATAAATATCCACAAATAAACATAAGGTAATATAAAGGTAAGGCAATGGAGGAAATCGAGGGGTCTTTTCCCAGTAAATACCTCAAGCCCAGTCGGTAAACCAGCAATGTAATAAAGTGCCGTCGGTAAAAAAGATGATAAAAAAGTAACGGCTGCCGCGACAAGAATTAGTCTTAACTTAATTTTTGTGACTTTTAACTCTGTTCCCATAGATAATATTATACACAGCTAATCCAAGCTTTGA
Organism: Planctomycetota bacterium; assembly: GCA_029243845.1. Taxonomy (GTDB): domain Bacteria; phylum Planctomycetota; class UBA1135; order UBA1135; family UBA1135; genus JAPKEZ01. Next base: position 1,618 of record JAQWRF010000161.1, read on the forward strand.
CCATGAACACTGCTTCTAGTGTTCTCCGCAAACTCTCATCACTCCCTTAAAGGGAAAATGGTGCGCCCGGAAGGATTTGAATCCTCGACCGTCGGATTAGAAGTCCGATGATTGCCATTGTGATATAAGGAGTTATGTTCATCTAGGACAAAACTGGGACATAACATTGCATTTAGAGTGTGAATCAAGACCATGATTACCGCAAACTCGAATCAGCCTAGGCGTTGTTACATATCACAGAATCACAGTCGCAAAACAGAATAACTAAAAAGTTTCCCACCCTGAAACCTCACCGCGGCCATCCAGAGATTCTACGATGTCATCGTGCGCATCATTAAAACCACATCAGTCCTTTGCTTAGCCACGTTGACCACTTGGTTCATATGGTCTTGTGGGAATTCCTCTCCACCACACTCTCCAGCAGCGCAGTATGTCGGCTCGCACACATGTATGGAATGCCACGCATCAATTTGGGAGGAATGGACCAATAGCCATCATGATCTAGCCGAGGTGCCTCTTGCAGAAGGCGAAGTTACCGTAGATGGGCATCCAGCCCTGCGAAGCCTTGGTGTCGAACCCTTGGTGCAGTATCTCGTCATGCTCAATGGAAATCTTCAGGTGCACCAGCTAGCGCAGGACTCGGAAACGGGTGCATGGTTTGACGTTTTTGCTGACGGTCGCCAAGAAGGAGAGTGGGGTCACTGGACGGGTCGAGGCATGAACTGGGATACCATGTGCGCGGTTTGCCACAACACCGGGGTCCGTCGCAGTTGGGACAATAAAACGGACACCTTTCACACCGAAGTAGCAGAATATGGCGTGGGCTGTGAAGCTTGCCATGGGCCGGCGAGTGAGCATATTGACAATCCGAAGCGAGTACTTCCTGGCGCCAAAGATGGAGTGGAAAGTTGCGCCCCCTGTCATGCAAGGCGCAGTGAGTTTCGTAATCATACTCCAGGAGATTCGTTCTCGGAGAGTTTCCACCCAGCGCTGCCACGCCACAGCGAAGCGTGGTACGCCGATGGACAAATCCTGGAAGAGAATTTCGAGTACGGCTCGTTCGTCGAATCAAAAATGCACGCCGCAGGAGTCACATGCTTAGATTGCCATAACCCCCATACCGGAAATTTAACCGCCGAAGGAAATGCGCTTTGCCTAAGTTGTCATTCTGGCGCGGGGCGAATTCCTGGCCCAGTGATTCAGGTAAGCACCCACACGGGCCACGCTGCAGAATCCATTGGCAGCCAATGTGTGAGTTGTCACATGCCCACAACGACTTATATGCAGCGCCACCCGCGAAGAGATCATGGATTTTTGATTCCTGATCCTAGGTTGAATGAAAGTGTCGGTGCTCCGAATGCCTGCAACCGCTGTCACCAAGACCGTTCGGTAGAGTGGGCGATACAAGAAGTGGAAAGCCGTCCGGGTTGGAAGGGCAATGCTGCGCGGCGCCAGCTAGCACTAAAGATAAAACCTAGTGTGGATTCTTGGCCACAAGGCGTCGCACTTTGGGAGGCACTGGTTCACAATCAAGGACAGCCGGCCTCGGCTATGCGTGAGGCGCAGTTTTGGATGCAACAGGGCCAATTTGAAAAAGCAGTGCAGGCTGGGCAGTGGGCGGAAAAGTGGGAAGCCAACTCACCGGCGCCTCGGCACATGCAAGCTACTGCGCTGGATTCTCTGCAACGAAGGAACGAAGCGCGGAACGTAATGGAACAATGCGTTTTGGATTTTCCTGACGATGCCTTGTCGTGGTATTTGCTCGGTTTAGCGCGCGCTGCCGAAGAAGATTGGCAGAATGCTCGCGAGGCACTATTGAATGCCTTGGCTTTTCAGCCTCACTTTCCGGAGGCGGAAAAGAATCTCAAGGTGTTGGAAGAGTTCCTAGAGAATTTCTAAGCTTAACTCTGATTAAATCGGGCACTAGCCCTGCTACCATAGTGTAAGTAATCACATGGAAATCAAAAACACAAGTAAGACCCCGCTAAAAGTACCCCTTCCAGGTGGCAAGAACCTCTTTCTTGGCCTAGGAGCCACTGCTAAAGTTAGCGATAAAGCCGCCGAGCATCCGCCGTTTAAAGAACTGGCTGATAGTGGTGCAATTGAAATCCTCGGCAGTGGTCGCTCGAAAATCGGCGGTTCATCTAGCTCGGTTAG
>JAQWRF010000267.1 GCA_029243845.1 Planctomycetota bacterium
TCCCAGAAACGGCTTAAATCGCGTCAATCTGGTCTGTGATCGATACGGCGCGCGAGCTTTCCGCCCCACCCAGATGTTCTGTATCGACGGGCTCAAATAACAAAATAGATGTCAAGGTCGACGCACTTGGCCGATGCTCAACGCCACGCGGCATTGTAAACATTTGTCCAGCATTCAGGACCACTTTTGAATCTCGCATTTCCAGAGTCAGCTGGCCATCCAAGCATAAAAAAACCTCGTCCTGCTCGTCATGCACATGCCACTCTAAAAGGCCTTCGCACTTTGCAAGCTTGATGTACTGGCCATTTGCTTCGCTTATTATCTTTGGGTGCCATGCAACAGAGATAGAATCCAGCTTAGACTTTAAATCGATTACTTCGCTCATAACGGATTATACTTCTAAGCGATTTTTTTGCGCCAAAATATAGTTTTCAGCAGCTTTGTAAGACGAACGCACCATCGGGCCAGACGCGCAGTAATCAAAACCAAATTCGCTAACCGCAATATCCCCCCATTCGTCAAACTTATCGGGGTGGACGTATTCAACGACGTCCAAAAGCTTTTTGTTGGGCTGAAGGTATTGGCCTAGCGTAAGAATATTTACATCGACTTTACGCAAGTCGCTCAGTGTTTGACGCATTTCGTCGTCGGTTTCTCCCAGCCCTAACATAATAGAGGACTTGGTAATTAAATCAGGGCGGTAGCGTTTCGCCTCAGCCAGCACGTGCAATGTTTGGTCGTACTTAGCGCGCACATCACGCACGCGGCGGTGTAAGCTTTCGACGGTTTCGATGTTGTGAGCAAACACATCTAAACCGCTATCACAAATAGTATGGATGCAATCATTGTCACCCTGGAAGTCTGGCGTCAATGCTTCAACTAACATGTCCGGACGGCGCGTCTTAATCGCCTTAATGATTTTCGCGTAATGCCCCGCACCGAAATCCGGCAAGTCGTCGCGGTCAACCGAAGTAATCACGATGTAACGCAATTGCTCAATGTCGGTACTAGCAGCGACCTTTTCTGGCTCGTCATGATCAAGCCAGCCATTAGGGTTTCCGGTTTTCACCGCGCAAAAGCGACAGCCGCGTGTGCACACATCGCCCATCACCATGATGGTGGCAGTACCGTCATCCCAGCATTCACCAAGATTGGGGCAACGCGCCTCTTCGCACACCGTGAACAGGTTCTTTTCACGTAAAGACTTACGGAGGTCTGCGGTCTTTTTACCGCTTGGTAGCTTCATTTTAAGCCACGATGGTTTCTTGAGTTCAGTCATTTAATTACCTAGAAATAGATTATAACGCTTATAGTAGGTTTATGTTTAGTTCAATACTCCTCTCCATGTTTATGCTCGCCGCTCAAGAGCCGGTAGAAGCCTCAGCACCCACCGCCGTCGAAATCTTAGACGCTTCATATCAGGCTGCAATGGCCGACTATTACGAGAAACTCAATGCCATGTATGAGTCGGGTGACTTCACCGATCTCGAGCATCCCATTGAAACGTACTTTGACCAGTTCCGCGCTTTCGCCAAAAACGCAAATATCACTCGCGGCGCACGTGCCCATGCACAAATTTGGTGTGTGAAGAACTTCGGTGAAAAGAACTGGACGCACCCTGACAAAGTGTTTTCCGGCCTAGCAAAACTGTTTACATCTGAGTTCGCCGACTCTGACTTTGCGCTTGAGTTCACTGCCGCAATGCGCCGAGTGCGACTTGAGGTG
>JAQWRF010000182.1 GCA_029243845.1 Planctomycetota bacterium
GCAACCACTGGGCCAAACACCTCTTCTTGTGCCAAGGCAGAATCAGGATCGACATCGGCAAACACAGTCGCTTCAATGTAATAACCTTTGCCACCGCCAACTTCATCACGTAATGAATTGCCGCCCGCCACTAAACGTGCGCCATCTGATTTCGCTTGCTCGATAGCCGCCAAAACTTTTTCGTATTGTGCTGCGTTACATACCGGCCCCATGCGCGTACCTTCCGCTGTAGGATGCCCGACAGTTGTCTTGCCAGCCATCGCTGCCAATCCTTCAACGAAGGCGTCGTAGATTTCACGCTGCACCAGCACGCGTGAACCCGCTGCGCAGACCTCGCCTTTGTTGTAAAAAATACCCGATGCCGCACCGCGCACCGCAGCTTTTAGATTAGCGTCGGCGAAAATGATGTTGGGTGATTTGCCCCCAAGTTCGAGAGTGACTCTCTTGAGGCTATCCGCACATTCGTGCTGAATGAGTTTGCCGACCCGTGTGCTGCCTGTGAACGAGATCTTATCCACGTCAGGATGCTTGACCAATGCCATGCCAACTTCAGGGCCAGTGCCGGTAACGACGTTTAAAACCCCATCAGGCAGCCCAGCTTCACTGCCAAGTTGCGCCAGCCACAAAGACGTGTGAGAGGTAAACTCGCTCGGCTTCAGCACTACGGTATTGCCGCAGGCTAGAGCAGGAGCGATCTTCCAGGCGGCCATCAGCAGCGGGAAGTTCCATGGGGTAATAAAAGCACACACGCCAACTGGAATGCGCATATTTAGGCCCATATTGTTGCCCGGTAAATCAATCACCTCGCCATTCATTTTTGTGACCCAGCCCGCGTAATAACGGAAAATCTCGGAAACGATAGGTATTTCTATCTTGGTGGTATCAAATGTGGTTTTTCCAGCATCTAAAATCTCGCAATCTGCCAATTTGGCGCGATTCTCGTCAATCAACTCGGCGAAGCGCCAAAGTATCTTTGCGCGTTTCGCTGGAACCATATTTACCCATTTAGGGTTAGAAAAGGCTTGGCTCGCTGCCGAAACGGCAGAATTTACATCCTTTTCGTCGCCAGCAGGTATTTGCGCAAAAACATCCTCATTCGCCGGGTTTATGCAGTCTATTAGGCTTTCAGAGCACGATGACGTCCATTTTCCGTTGATGAAATGCTGGACAGGAGGTAAGGAATCGGTTGAGATCAAAATTATTAGGAGAAAGAGGGCTAGTTAGGTTATATGATAGCCGATTGTAGGGGCAGATAGACAAATTGTTGAGATGACTGACGATTCCTTAGAAAACACTAAGTTGAATGTAGCTGTATTGGTCGGAGAAGACTTTTTCCGCAAACGCACATTCGACGCAATTAGCGCATTGGCCATAAAGCCAATGGTGTTTGAACTTTCAGATACGCTCCTCGACGAACTGGTTGCCGCACAACCTATTGGTATTGTGGTAGACCTAGAAGATGAGAACTTTAGTGGCTTATCCGTGCTGGCAGCAATTCGCGCTACGCCTGAGTTGGTAGACGTGCCCTACATTGCATATTGCGCTTTTGATCGCGAGGATATCATCGTAAGCGCCAAGGCACTTGGCATAACCCACGTGATACGCTCAGTTTACGCAGCCAGCCTTGTCAAATTGATTAGAGATTTTCTGCCTGATCTTGACGAAGATACCGCGGACTAAACGGCCACTTGCGTAAATCAGGCTTTTTTGTTAAAATAAACGACCGTAGAAGGCATTCTTCGTGCTTTTTATACTCAAAACAAAGAATAACTGATGGTTAAACTCTACATTAAACCAAGCTGCAAAGTTTGTCAGAAAGCTACCAAGTACCTCAAGAAGAAGAAAATAGACTTCGAAGAGCTCGATATTTTGGTCAGCCCACCCGCGAAAAAGCTGCTCGAAAAAGCAGTAGATGCTAACGATCCAAAGTCTGCATTCAACACTAAGTCTAAAGGCTACAAAGAGCATGGCATTGCCGAGGCTACTTTCAACACTAAGAAAGAAGTTGTTGATTTGCTTCGCTCAAACCCGGATATGATTCGTCGCCCACTCTTGGCGCGTAACGAAAAAGCAATCTTAGGTTTCGATGAAGCTGATTACGCAACATTCTTGCGTTAGGCTTAAAAAACTTAATCAACCGACCGCGTTCTGCGCGGTCGGTTTTTTTTACACTATCTAGATGTCATCAGAGCGACTCACCTCGAAGACACGCATGCAGTCCGGGCATCCGCAGCTGCGTGTTGATGACCATATCGCTATCGAAGAACCGTTAGCCATCAAGGTAAACGGTACTCACTTCGCGACATTGATGCGAACTCCTGGCCGCGAGAATGACTTAGCCGCTGGTTTTTTAGCTGCCGAGGCGGTGATTGATGGCGTAGATGAAATCGCTGCCTTCAAAAAATGCGACACCGAGAACACGGTTAATCTTGCACTGGCCGATGGCTGCGATTTTGATTTATCCAAGCGCCGTACAACAGTGACGGGTTCATCTTGTGGAGTATGCGGCTCGCGCTCAATTGACGAACTGCAAAAAGAACTCCATTCAAAGTCGGTGCCGGCTATTGATGAAATTGAGGTCGATGAGTTATTGGCAGCCATGCAACAAATGCGCCAGCAGCAAACATTATTCGCCGCAACGGCCGCCACCCATGCCGTCGCTTTGTACGACATTAGCACTAAGAAAATAATAGATATCGCCGAGGATGTTGGCCGCCACAATGCTGCCGATAAGGTGATAGGGCAGCAACTGCTCCTGGACAATTACCCTATAAGTCAGCCACTTGTTTTACTGCTTAGCGGCAGGGTTTCCTTCGATATGATTCAGAAAACAGCCCGCGCAAACATAAGCGCTATTTGTGCTGTTGGCATGCCCACTAGCCTGGCAATAGAAAGCGCCCAAGCAGTAGGCATTAAGCTCTATGCTTGGGCGCGTGAAGACAGCGTGTGTCTATATTAGGCGACTATTTCGACACCCGCGATTTCTTCGAGGCGCCAGTCGATGCGAATTTCTTCGGCTAGGTTATAAAGTAGACCCGTGCGTTGAATTGGATTGACCAATAAACCGCCGGTAAGTGCTCGGCCATCTACGAATGACAAAATCACTTTATCGGATTTTGATGCCTTTACAAGATTGGCAAGGATGGAGCCCTCTATAGGGAGGTTTTCGTCAGGTACGCGTTGGACCATATTAGTATTCGATTGTTTCCAGCTCTGAGAGTTTGAAGTCGAGAGCGTATTCGCGATCGACGTCAATGAGTCGACCTTTCTCTTGTCTCTCGAAGAAAGTGATGGCGCCGAGTTCGCGGCGTCCGTCTTTAAAAACTAGGCGTACTTGAGGGAGGGTAGTACCAGATTTGATGAGATTGACCAACTCTTCGCGGGTTGGCAAGTCATTGCAATTTACGGGTTTGACCATAGGGGTATTATGTTTTGCGGGCTCTTAGGAAGTTTGGAGTTCGAGAACACCAGACGTTAACAAAAAAGAAGACCAAGTCTCAAAGGGAGACTCGGGCGAAGACGCGAGGGAACGTAAATCGGGCAGCGCTTGAAATTCGCCAGCCATAGCATCAGTTTCGCGAATCGAAACATCAAGCTGTGAAGCATCGAGGCTATATACCAGTCCGAGATGGACTGCGCCGACAGCGGAGGTGTCGTCGTTAATAATGCCTACGGGAGTCAGGAGAAGAGCAGCATCGTTAGGAAGGATGAGTTCTTCATGTAATTCGCGGTGACAGGCATTTGCAAAAATGTCGCCAGCGCTTTGATCGCACGGATTGATGTGGCCACCAACACCGATACTCTTTTTGCCGTGCAGACGTTTTTCGCCTTGAGTCGACAAACGCGTCAGACACAAAACTTTGTCTTCTTGGCAGATAGCAACATAAGGTATAGGCTGCTTGAATTCTGGATGAGTCTCGGCATATCTGCGCTCGATGAAGAAACCCTCATCGCGTGCAGGACCGAGGAACCTCGACTCGAGCTGATCAGCTTCGAGAGCGAGAAAACCATTTGGTGTAGCCTCTGGAAAAAGAGCACTACGCGGAACGACCCAGACAAACTCCATGGCGACGATTATGAACGATTCCTACCATTTGGCAATACTAAATACTAGATATTGTGTGTTTGTTGATAAGTTTGTCTATATAGACAACACTACATATTGTGGTGGTAAGTGAGCACTGCCTTGTAAGCCGGATTTTGTACCTCGAAAGGTGACAACCATTTATCTAGGACCTACGTTGCCGCAGGCCTCAAACGTTCTACCCGAAGGTTCAACAGCGCGGGTCACGCCTACCCTTCCTATGCGAACTTTCTCCTGATGGGGTTTACACTGCCACGACTGTCGCCAGCCGCGCGGTGAGCTCTTACCTCACCATTTCAACCTTACCGGTCTTGCGACTTAGGCGGTTTATTTTCTGTTGCACTTTCCCTAAAGTTTCCTTTGGTGGCCGTTAGCCACCATCACACCCTGTGGAGCCCGGACTTTCCTCATGTGACTTACCGAAGTAAATCACCCGCGGTCATCCCAGCAGTACTCGCGCTTATTTTACACCAACTAGCAATGTGTCGCTAAGAATTCTCTCAAGATAACCACAGCAGCAGTCGAATCGAGGACGGCCTTCTTCTTTTTGCCCTTCAAGCCCGTCTCTCCTAAGAGCGTGTGTGCTTCTTTCGTGGTGAGCCGCTCGTCTTGGTGTTGGATCTCAAAGCCTTCGGGTAAAGCCTTGCGGCAAGCGTCCATAAACAGGTGCACACTCTGCGCTTGCTCACCTTCGCTCCCATCCGGTAAGTAGGGCATCCCAATCAACAAGCGTACAATTTGTCGTTCTTTTACATGCTCAAGAATGTCTGCAATAGTTGTTTCTAAATTTGAACTAACAATTGCGGGCAATGGCTGCGCAGTAATACCCATCGGATCACATGACGCCAACCCGGTGCGTTTAAGCCCGTAGTCGATAGCAAGCGTGCGTCCAATCACTTTTTATTACAGTAAGTCGGTGCGCTCTTCAGCTT
>JAQWRF010000186.1 GCA_029243845.1 Planctomycetota bacterium
CGCGGCGAAATGAGAAAAACCGATAAGGGTCAAGACTCTATCTACGGTTCACGTTTTGAAATTCTCACTAAAGGCCTCGAGAATCCTCCAGACCAACACTACGGTTTGGCAGATAGTGAATTGCGCGCGCGACGTCGTTATGTTGATTTGTTTACCAATCAATCGGTACGCGAAAACTTTAAGAAACGCGCAGCAATGATTCAGGCGATGCGCGAGGTGTTCTTGAACCAAGACTACCTCGAAGTGGAGACTCCGGTAATGCACCCTATCTATGGTGGTGCAAATGCCGAGCCGTTTACCACTGTTCACAATGCGCTTGATATGAAACTGTACATGCGCATCGCACCAGAGCTTTATCTTAAGCGTTTGGTTGTAGGTGGGCTCGAGCGCGTCTTTGAGTTTGCGCGAGTGTTTCGCAATGAAGGTTTGTCACCGCGACATAACCCCGAATTCACCATGCTCGAATTCTATCAAGCATACACCGACTACCGTGGCATGATGACTCTTACCGAAGAGTTAGTTCTGGCTGCAGCGGCAGCTGCCGATTGTGGCGAAACCGTCACCTTCCGCGGTGACGACTATAGTTTGTCTGCACCATTTGCACGTATCCGTTACGCCGATGCTTTCAAAGAACATCTAGGTTTTGACGCAACCGACCGCGATGCCGTTACAGCTAAGTTGCTTGAAATCAAGCACGACGTCCCTGAAGGTGATGGCTACGCTTGGTGGAAGGCCGTAAACGATTTATTCGAAGAATGCGTCGAGCACAAATTAACAGGCCCGGTTTTCGTTTACGATTACCCTTCTGCGATTTGTCCATTAGCTAAGCCACTGGCAGAAGACCCTATTTGGGCCGGACGCTTCGAATTCTTCCTAGGCGGCATGGAACTCGCTAATGCCTTTAGCGAATTGAATGACCCGCAGTTGCAATTGCAGAAATTCGAAGAGCAAGTTGCCGACGCCGATCCAGAATCACCGAATGCTGTTGATTACGACTATGTGCGCGCTTTGGCTTACGGAATGCCTCCTGCTGGCGGATGCGGCATCGGAGTAGACCGCTTGATGATGGTTTTGCTTGGCCAAGACACTATCCGCGATGTGCTGCTGTTCCCACAGTTGCGTGCCGAAGACGGCCTACAGGGTAGTTCAGAGGATTAAACTACTAGAGTGTTAAGACTCGCCCTCGCCTACATTCTGCGCCGCCCGGTGCAACTGCTTGCGATTGTGGGTATTGCCGTAGGTATTGCCGCGCTGCTGGTGGTGTTGTCGGTAATGAACGGACTGATTGATTTGAACCGGCAAGCGGTTATGTCCACTCAAGCGGATTTACACCTGCGACCTATTGTTAGTGACGAAGCGCAGCCTTTTGCTGATTATCAGCGCGCCATTCTTGATGTTGTTGAAGTGAATGCCGTTGCCCCACGCTTGGTGGCTTATGCCATGTTCTCGACTCCGGGTTATTACACCGATTACTCCAACTCACAAACGGCTAATCACAATGGTATTCAAGTTATAGGCATTGACTATGACCTCGAGCGTCAAGTCAGTGACTTCGACTTATTGCTAGAAGATGCGCAAGTGATGAAGACTGCCGACGCTGCGCATTGTTTCGACACAGATGGTGTGTTCGCCCGTCCTGGTATTGTTGTGAGTGACGCATTCTTCGGAACTTTACCCCCGGCAATTATTGACGCCAGCGGCAAGCCACAAGCACAACTCGAACTCGGCGCTTTACCAGCAATGTTACCTGCCGCTGGTGAAGAGTTAATTCCGCATAATTCAACAGCGAACATTGCGGCAACTTATAAAGCACGCAATTTCCGCAATGCTATGGACGTGGTGTTTATGCAACGTACCGGCATTAATGGTTTGCGGTACAACTTGTTGGGCAGCAACGCTCCTGAGTTTACCGAGCTGCTTATAGATGTAAAAAATGGCGCCGACATGGCTGCCGTTAAAGAACAGATCATTGCAAGCTTGGGCAAAGCGAATATCGACGTAGCTGAAGACCATGGCTTTAGCCTAGAAACTTGGCAACAGCGTTCGGCAACGATTTTGGCAGCTATTGATAACGAGCGACGGATGGTAGCTATCATTCTAATGTTTGTGGTGCTCGTCTCTACCTTCGGTTTGTTCGCCAGTCTTTCAGCCTTGGTACGTGAAAAAACTCGTGATCTAGGAGTTCTATC
>JAQWRF010000200.1 GCA_029243845.1 Planctomycetota bacterium
GCGGCACGCAATTCTTTTGGTATCTCGAAGTTAAACTCGCGGGCTCGGCTCATGAAGATGGCGTATAGTCCTGTAGCCGGATCGATCCAGAAATGTGTGTTGTGGTATCCCGACCATCCAAAAAGACCTACTGGCGCCTTGGTCCCTTCCAAGGAAGAGTCTTTGCAAACGGCAACACTAAATCCCATGTCGAATCCTGGCATAAATGTAGGATCAAAATTCGGGGTAGTCGTTTTTGTCATAGTGGCAATACTTTCCTCGGAGATGATTCTTTCCCCGCGAAATTCTCCACCATTGACTAGCATCTCGCAAAATCTAGAGTAATCTCCAAGTGTGGAGACTAAACCTTCACCACCAAAATGCGCTTGGCTTGTAGGGGTGTATGTCAATTCGTCAAGCAAGGAAGTAAAACCCTTAAGCTCACCACTATTTATAAATAGTGGTTGGAAACGCGCTCTACGATTTTCGTCGAGAGCAAAGCTGGTCTGTGTCATGCCTAATGGGTCAAATAAAGTTTGCTTCAGGTAATCGTAAAAAGACTGACCGCTAAGTGCTTCCACTAGGCGCCCAAGTATGGCTTGGTTGATGCCGTAGGCGAAGCTCGTGCCAGGCTCAAACATCAAAGGCTCTCTAGCAGCGGCCTCAACGAATTCTTGTAAATCTTGATAGCGAGTCTGATTCGGATGCGGAGATTCATATGGCGGAGGCATCGGTTCGGGAAAACTGTAGTAGATGTACCCAGAACGATGAGCCATTAGATGTTTTATTAGCAACGGCTTCTTTGCATCACGGACTCCTTCGCCTTCGCGAACCGTTAGGTTTTCGAAGCAAGGAAGATATTCGGACACGGGGTCATTCCAATCAAAGAGCCCCTGTTCGTGCAGAGTCATCATCGCCACAATAGTGATGGGCTTAGACATTGACCAAATAGGAAAGATAGTGTCTTCTGTAATATCGCGATCCCCTTGCTTGCCGGAATTCACGACTTCGTGGTAAATAGTCTCACCATTTTTTACGACAAGGACAACATTACTTCCGGTCACTTGATTCTGAATTAGATTGCTTTGGACCGCGTGTATTTTTTCAGAAATATTCGGCGGTGCTGTCGCTGACTGTCCCTGTGGAATAAGGAGCAGTGGGCAGGCTGACAGACTAAGGGCAAGGAGCCCAGCTAAGCAAGTCATCAATGGAGTAGTGGCGTTACGTGTAAAAGTATTGAGCATATTTGTTAAAGCAAAGAAGGGCGTTAGCGCTTGGTGTAATGGGATTCAGATGGAGGGGGTATTATGCCATTATTCTCGTAGGTGCGAGTGAGAACTTAAATAAAACGTTAGGCCGAAAGAACTTTCATCGCTATTATAATCGCACAAATGACAACACACATTCGAAAGGGAACACGAACCGACCTGCCAGCGGTCTTGGATTTAATCAAAGAACTAGCAGAGTATGAAAAGGCTCTTGGCGAAGTGTCTATTAGCTTAGAAGAATTAGAAGTCGATGGTTTCGGCACGCACCCAGAGTATTGGTTCCTCGTGGCTGAAGTCGATGGCGAAATAGTGGGTATTTCTTTTTACTACATTCGATACTCTACGTGGAAAGGCCGTTTCTTATATTTGGAAGATCTCGTGGTGAAAGAAGCGTACCGCAGGAAAGGTGTGGGCGCTGCTTTGTTCGAAGAGACGATACGTGTCGCGCAAGAAATAGAAGTGAGCGGCATGACTTGGCAGGTGTTGGATTGGAATACTCCAGCTATAGATTTTTATAAAAAATACAACGCTGACTTAGACGACGGGTGGATTAACGGAAAGCTGGTAAAGAAACAGATTACTGATTTTAGGTTTAAGTAGGAACTGTTGGCCGCAGCAGTAGCAGAGGATGGTTGAAAACTGAATTAGAAAGCGGTAGCATTATCAATTCATGATGACATTTAGATATTACCTCTTAACTGTGATGGCGCTTACGCTTGCAGGTTGCGTTCAAGCTCCACTCCATCAGCGCCAAACGTCTTCGCACGAAGATAGCAATACGGACGCCACCGTTAACACACATCTTCGCGTGCTGGTGTGGAACGTACTACACGGCGCTAACGATGTCGACCAGGGAGCTGAGAAAGCACTGGCTATCATTCGCTCAGCTGAACCTGATATCGTGCTGCTCCAAGAGAGTTACGACATTGATGGCGACCGACCTCGCCTCGGAGAATGGCTAGCGGGTGAACTTGGTTGGAATCAGCATCAAGCGCAGAGTACGCATCTTTGTGTGTTGACTCCGATGGAACTAGAGGCGACATTCTTTCATGACGTATGGCACGGAGTAGGTGCACTGCTACGCGATTCCGAGCAACGCGAATTACTCGCATGGAGTATCTGGATTGACTACCGAGCA
>JAQWRF010000201.1 GCA_029243845.1 Planctomycetota bacterium
CCAAGTTTAGTTTTTAATTGGCGATTACCAATATCTAGAAGCAACACCTTAGCCGTTGCCATTCGCTTTAAGGCAAAGTGAAGAACAATGTGCGTATGCCACCCATACGCTCAATTTTCACTTCGACGTTACCGCCGGGCATATTCTGCAAAGAAGTGAAAAGTTGCTGGCGGTCGGTAGCGGTTACGCCGTTTACTTCAAGAACGATGTCATCTGCCTGCACTCCCATACGTGCAAACACTGAGTTGGGCTGAACACTGCGAATGCGCAAACCTTTTACCTTGTTGGTAAAGGGGTCGCGTTCGGTGCGGACGGGTACCGCCGCCAAAACCTGCTCCTGGGACATTTGCTCAATCTCGGAAGCATCGGCAGAGCCAACAGAGTAATGGTCGGGCTCAGTCATGCGCGTGCGCTGCGGCACAACGACATCGCTGCCATTAACCAATTTACCGTCAGGACCTCTAACAATAATCTGCGAACTGTCTACTTCATAAGTAGAAACGGGCACTGTGACACTCGCGTCACCCTCGACAAGATCAATTTTCACTGCCCCACTTTCAACAGCCATTAAACGTAATTTCACACCCGGTTTAGTAGACAACTCAAACTTTTCACCAACAGCATAAAAGTCGCCGGGGAACTCGTCGCCGCTTACGACTTCGCCAACTCCTTGAATCCATGCGCCACTTGGGTACTGAATAAATGGAACCACGAAATCCTCGGCAGCGATGATCTGATTAACCTGCGGTTGATCTTCTATTTCGACCTCAGGTGGAGGCGGCACATAACCCGTAACATTAAGGTTTTGCAACACTTTATAGTTTTCAAAAGCCAGCAAATGACCACCAAGTTGCGAAGAGTCAAGGCGCCCGAAAGTGTTTTCTAAGCGGGTTATATCGACGGGACGCATTAAGGCATCGCGGTTAACCATGAAGTCTTTAATTTGCATGCCGAATCCACCGAGGGCTAACAAACCCACGGACGACAACAACAATCTAAGCAGTTTTTCGTTCACCATACTATCTTAACCTAACGGCTACCTTATTTCGACGCTTCAAAGCCACATAGTCTTGCAACTAATTAGCCGCGACTATCGTCAACTTCGTCGGCATTACGCATTTCTTGCAATTTCAACTTCAATTGCGGCAATCCCTCGCCCTTCACCGCCGAAATGCAGAATTCTGGTTGGCCAATCGCAGCAAAAAAATCGGATGCCAGCTGCGCTGCACCCTCTTCTTCAACTTTTGATGCGACCACCAGCGTAGGCCGTGATGCCAGTTCGGCGCTATGCGCCGCGATTTCGTTACGAATAGTGTGATAAGCCTCGACTGGTTCATCGGTGCTGTACCCTGAACAATCCACTAAGTGCAACAGAATCTTAGTGCGTTCGACATGACGTAAGAATTGAATACCTAAACCCTTGCCATCGGCAGCACCCTCGATAATTCCGGGGATATCAGCAATAACGATCGGTTGACCAAAGTCTTGCATATCAATGATACCCAATGACGGATCAAGCGTCGTGAAGGGGTAGTCCGCAACACGCGCCTTGGAAGAAGTCACGCAGTTCATCAGGGTTGACTTCCCGGCATTTGGCAGGCCCAGCAAACCGACATCAGCAACTAGTTTTAATTCGAGTCGCAGCTTACGCTCTTCACCGCGAGTGCCTTCCTCGAAATAAGTAGGTGATTGTCGAGTTGACGTAGCAAAGCGCGCATTACCGCGGCCACCTTTGCCTCCGGCTGCAACGACCAAGCGCTGACCCTCCTCGCTCAAATCTGCCAAACAGTTATTGCGCTCAAAATCAAAAACCTGTGTTCCTACTGGAACCAACACTTCAATAGTTTCGCCACTCAAACCACTGCAATTATTATTACCGCCGGGCTGACCGTTAGTCGCACGCGCATGGAAGTCACGGCTAATTTTATACAATGAATTTTCATTGCTGTCGGCAACCAAAATTACCGCACCACCATCGCCACCATCGCCGCCCGAAGGGCCGCCGCGAATGACATATTTTTCGCGATGCATTGCGCTACATCCGGGGCCGCCGTTGCCAGCTATGGCCACCATTACCGCTTCGTCGCGGAACATGTTTTCTATGCGTGCTGACATCTTGTTAAAATCAAAAACCTAGATGCATAAAAAGCATCTAGGTTAAAATTGTAGCGCCGCGAAGGCGCTAAAAGTTATACGCTCACAGGGACTACTGAAACGCGCTTACGTGATTGGTACTCGACGGTGCCATCCCATAGTGCGAAGAGTGTGTAATCATTGCCAACACCAACGCCACGACCTGCGTGATGCTTAGTGCCACATTGACGAACAAGAATGTTGCCAGCGCGAACAGATTCGCCACCGTACTTCTTGATGCCGCGATTTTTCGCGTTAGAGTCACGACCATTAGTAGTCGAACCGCCACCTTTCTTATGTGCCATCTTTTAAGCCTCTATGATTTAGTTACCACCGACATTAATTTCTTTAATGCGGATCGAAGTGTATTGTTGACGGTGCCCCAGACGACGCTTGCTTGACTTGCGACGTTTAAATGTGGCCACCAGGATCTTCTTGTCTTTGATATTACCGATAACCTCGGCAACAACACTCGCGCCACTAACATGTGGTGCGCCGACGGTAACATTTCCGTCGTTAGAAAGAAGTTGGACCTTATCAAAAACAATCTCGCTGCCGGCTTCGGCATCGAGCAAATCTACCCATAGCTCTTGGCCAGGGCTTAATGTAAGGCATCGTGAACGGTCTTGGACTATTGCGTACAAAGTAATTTCCTCTCGTAAGGGGTCACATAGTTTAGCGACGAGCCTACTACTAGGCAAGGGGCTGCTGAGCCTGAATTATGGGCTCGCCAACAGGCACCTTGATGTCATCTTCCCACTCAATCGTGTGCCCCATTTGCATGAGCGTCGTGGTATCGCGTTTCATGGCAGCCGCAAGCGAAGTATGGGCGCGAATAAATACTTTATGCGCGCCTTCGAGAGAGCGTAACTTACGCAAAACACGGAACTTACCGGCTTCAATCTGCGCCCAATGGCCTGCGCCGGCACACGAGCGGCATGGTACCGACATCGGTCGCAAAGGTCCGTTCCCCGTGCGGCGCCGCGTAAACGACATCAAACCAAAAGAGCCTATACGGCCGCACTTCATTCTAGCGCGGTCATTCATCAATTCATCACGCAAGGTGACCTCGACTTCCCGGCGATGAGCAGAGCTGCGCATATCGATAAAATCAACCACGATAATTCCTCCGAGGTCGCGCAAACGAGCTTGGCGGGAAATCTCTTTCGCAGCCAGCATATTCGTTTCAAAGGCAGTGTCTTCGAGGTTACTTGCATCAAGGCGCCCAGAGTTAACGTCGATAGCAACCAAAGCCTCGGTCTGCTGAATAACCAAAGACGCGCCTTTGCCTAAAGGCACCTTTTGGCGGAACAAACGTTGATACTTATCTTCCAGTGCAAAACTTTCGAATAGCGGCATCGACTTAGCATGCAAACTAAGTTCGACTCGAGCGCCAGTTGCGCCCTTCTCTTTCAGAAACACTTCGACTAAATCAAAAATATCTTTGTCGTCAACAACAATTTCTTCAAGGCCGCCATGAAACAATTCGCGCACCGCGCGAACAGCAGGAGGCTCTTCAGCAAGCACCAAAGCTGGGCACTCGATTTTTTCAGCTTTTTCAAGTAAACCTTGCCAGCGCTTTTCGAGACGGCGGAAGTCGGCGCGAAGAACTTTTTTTGGCTCGTGCATTGCTGCGGTGCGCGCGATAACAGGCAACGGTGAATCCGCAACGATGTCGGACAAGTCATCGCGTAAACGTTGACGCTCTGTTTCGTCTTCGATGCGACGACTCACCCCAATGCGGTCTAATGACGGCATCAACACCACAAAGGAACCGGCCAGCGAAACGTATGTCGACAGGGTCGCACCTTTAGTGCCTACTGGATCGCGCAACACTTGCACCAATAACTTACGCCCGACATAAACAAAATCATTTATTTTGTCTGGGTTGTCGGGCAGCTCTTGCTCGACATCTTCATCATCAGAAGTCGGCCCGCCCGCATGCTCCTCTTCTGGACGCACTTCAATCTGTCGCATCAAGTCAACGGCTGACAACTCGAAATTATTCGCAGCAGGATGAATGTTGCCAAGGTGCAGAAAGCCCACTTTACGGTCGTCAAAGCTTACGAAAGCGGCGTCAAGTCCTTCTTCGACACGCGTCACTTCAGCTAGGTAAATATTTCCGACAATAGACTGCTGGTCAGGACGCGATGTGCGCACATCGATCAATTCCCCATCGCCGACACCTATCACCCGCACCTCTTCTGGGTCGCGAGTGTTTACAAACAGCTTGTTACCATTAATCGCCATTAGGTGCTTTATTGCTAGTGTCTTCTATGAAATTCGCAATTGCGTCAACAGCCTCTTCAGCATCGACACCCTCGCCACGTAATTCTATCATCGAACCAAACGGTGCGCCCAAAGTCATCACGGATAGGATGCTCTTAGAGTCAGCATTGCGCCCATCAAAACATAGACGGACACTGGCATTAAACTCGACCGCCAAACTCACGAGGGCATGACTAGGCCGGGCATGAATGCCGTCAGCTATTGCCACCGTCGCCTGGCGCACGATGGTAGTCATTCGATTACGCTTCAGCTAATTCCGACAGCAAGTCCATAACTTGCGCAGAATCAGAAGCCTGACACGCGAAAGACACGAAATCTTCGTGCTTGGCCAGCGAAGCAACCCAGCGCAACAAAGCGAGGTGATCTTCCGCACCATCGGTAGGACGCAAAATTGAGAAGAACACATGGACGTCTTCGGCGTCTAGCGCATTAAAGTCGATGCCGTCTTGATGAATAGCAATTACGACGGAAACGCCGTCGAGGCCATCAAGCTTAACATGTGGGATACCAACGCCAGAAGCGCCTGTAGATCCTTCCGCTTCGCGTGACCGTAGAGTCTCGAGAATTTCGTCTTTACGCTCAGCCAAAGCGGGAGTGCTGGCAATGTGCGCATCAGTCAAACTGGCTAATGCTGAATCTGAATCAAATGCCTCTAAGTTGAGGATAATGCTTTCAGGCTTAAAGAGTTCTACGAAGTTCATGCTTGGTCGTTATTGGTATCAGAAGGCGCATTAGGGTCTATTGATGCGCGGTACAAAGTTTCTTCGTGGCGACGAGACTTTGCGGAATGCTTTTCTTTGTACTTGATGATCTGAACCTTCGCTTTGTCGACCACATGGTCGATTGCCGTACGGGCATCATCGCAAGAATCTTTTGCGACAAAAGGCTTGCCACTATGGCGATGCAGAATCAATTCACAAGTCGTTTCACCATGCTCGGTATCAAAGACTATTTCGCCAGATTCGAAGTGCTCTCCAAAACGCTCAAGACTTTGCACATGCACAGCAGTATGGTCTTGGAGACTTTGAGGGAAGTCGCTATGGCGACAGGTGATGGAGATTTTCATGCTGACTTAGGCGTTCGGGGTTTGCCTAGGATACCTTAGCGGAGACGGCTTGTGAAGTTCCGAGAACGGTTCTTCTAAATAATGCACCCTGTATAAGGTCAAACCTTTAGCGGCCGCGGTCGCTCCGGCCAGGTTCCTATCACAGGCCCGCAATAATTCTTTGATCCAGATGGGTTCTTGGCGACCGCGGCCCACCTCAATCAAACTACCGACCATATTCCTGACCATTTTGTAGAGAAAGCCTGTGCCACGCACATGGATAATAATTCGATTGCGTTGGCCTCGAATATGCACATTTGTCACAGTTCGGATTGTCGTCGAAGTCGTGCGCCTTGAAGCGGCAAATGATTCGTAATCGTGCGTACCGATGAAATACTCACAAGCCTCACGCATGGCTGCAATGTTTAACTGCTGCGGCACCCACTCACAAGTCAAGTTGTCCAGGACCGGTGGCGTTGAGCCCGTGGCGATGCGGTAAATATAATGCTTCAATTGCGCAGACTCGCTGGAATGAAACGCGCTATCCATCTCGACTGATTCACGAATGACTAAGTCTTCTCCAAATTTTGAATTTAAAGCACTACCAATACGCTCGGCATCAAAGCCCGTCGCAGTGTGGAAATGCACTACCTGCCCATGAGCATGAACGCCTGCGTCCGTGCGCCCACTAGCTAACATATTTACGCTTTCACCACTTAGTTCAGACCATGCCGCCTCGAGTTCGCCCTGCACAGTACGACACTGCGGCTGTTTAGCATAACCCCTGAACGGCATTCCTAGATACGAAACCAACAAAGCAATAGTGCGGACGCTTTCGCTCATTTAGCTGTCAAGTTTGCGGCGCCCACCATAAGCATCGGCAAGGATGTCGCCGTGCAAGTACTCGAGGCGCGCACCAACGGGTAGGCCGCGAGCAAGGCGCGTAATGATGACATCCGCGCCGTCTAAAGCTTCTATTACTTTGAGTGCTGCCCCTTCACCTTCGCGATCAGGTGCAGTCGCCAACACGACTTCTGTTATTTCTTGGCTGTCGACGCGGCGGCGCAATTCACGTAAGGCGAAATCGTCTGGAGTGGCGCCCTCCCGCGGCGCAAAGCCTTCGAGTAAGACGTGGTACAAACCTAAATGCGCGCCTGAGCCTTCAAGCTTCTCAACTTCGCGCGGACCTTCAACCACACAGACGATTCCTGTTGTCCGTGATGCGTCGCTGCAAATCGAGCATGGCGAGCGCAAAGTAATGTTCAAACATTTTTCGCAGCGTTGGGTTTCCATGCGTGCGTCACGCAAAGCCATCGCCAAGCTTGCCACCTCATCAGGTGTTGAACGCAAGACATGCAATGCCATGCGCTCTGCTGACCGCGCACCCACGCCCGGGAATTTTTCGAGGGCGTTAATTAATCGCTCGAGTGGTTCGGGAAACGCCACTACATTCCTGGCATGCCTGGCATAC
>JAQWRF010000208.1 GCA_029243845.1 Planctomycetota bacterium
GACCAACTGTAAGTCGCCCCAAAGTGCAAGTGCGCGTTCTAGTCTAGAGTCTGCTGCCTCGCAGTTATCTAGTAAGGGTAAAGGCCGTTGGTTACGCCGCGAGAACACTAAAGTATTGGAAACTGAGGCATCACTAGCCGGCAGATTAAGTGCCTGCCAGGCGCGCGAACTGAGCTGCGGGTGATGATGCTCGAGGCGTGTCACCGACTGAAAGACGGTATTACGCCAGTAACTATCGGCACGTGGGCTATCGAGCAGCATTTCGAGACGCGAGGCGTGTGTTGCTTGCAGGCTCTCGCTATCTTGCGCTGGCGCAATGCAAAATGCCAGCAACGGTAGCAGGACGGTTAGTCCAACCATTCGACACCTTGGCAGTCACGAATTTCACCCATCATGAAGGGCTTTTCGCCACGCGAATCTAAGTCTTGATAGATGGCGTCGGCTTCATCGGTATCGACGACTAGGATCATGCCAACACCCATGTTGAAGGCGTTCCATGACTCGTCGCGCTCAACGTTGCCGTATTCACAGAGTTGAGTGAATACATTTTGTTTTGGTACAGCTTCGCGGGACACCACCGCGCCTAAGCCGTTCAATACGCGTGGTAAGTTCCCAGGAACTCCGCCGCCAGTGATATGCGCTAACGCGTGAACCGCTTTATTCGGCAGGTATGGTCGCAAACTCTCTAGATAACACAGATGGGGATCGAGGAGTACGTCTGCTGCGCTGCGAGTATCGCCTGGGAAAGTGTCGGTGTAACTGATTTGCATACGCTCTTCAACGATGCGGCGCGCCAAAGAATAGCCATTGGTGTGAAGACCTACTGAAGGTAAACCAATCAGCTTGTCACCCACTTTGACGTTCGAGCCATCGATAATTAAATCGCGCTCTACTACACCAACCAAAGTGCCGACTAAATCAAACTCGTCGTCGGGGTAAACCCCAGGCATCTCAGCAGTCTCTCCACCCAGCAACGCAACACCATGATCACCACACGCGGTGGCAACACCGGTTATTGCAGTAGACACCATTTCTGGGTCAAGCTTACCAGTGCCAATGTAATCTAAGAAGAACAGCGGCTCTGCGCCCTGCACCAAAGCATCGTTGATGCAATGTTGCACTAAGCACCGCCCTACTGTGTCAAACTTTTTGACGGCCGCAGCAATACGAATTTTGGTACCTACGCCATCGGCTGTAGCCACTAGCACAGGGTCTTTGCCCAAACCACTAGCGTTGAACAAGCCGCCAAAGCTACCGATGTCGGCAAGGACACGATCGCCATGAGTTGCGCGGATGGCATTCTTTGAAGTATCGAGCGCAGATTCTGCGGCGGCGATATCCACGCCTGCATCACTGTAACTCAATGAGGAAGATGAAGGTGATGTTGAGTCATTCACGACTTTTATTCTAACGAAGCGCGCGTATGATATTTAGGTCTAATGACTAGCTCTCCGCGTCGAATAATCATTCTAGGAGCCACTGGCACCGTAGGTGTTCGCGCTCTGGAAATAATCAAAGAATCGCCTGTTCAATGGCAGATTTGCGCAGTGTCTGCGCATAGTCAGCAGCAGCAGCTCAGTGATTTGGTTGACGCCAGTATTCCACAATATCTGACTTCTGATGCGGACGACCATCAGCGCCTGCTCGACATCTTGCAAAGCGGTCACTATGACATCTGCCTAAATGCTGTCGTCGGTGCGGCAGGACTCCCTTTTAGCGAAGCCGTCCTTAGCGCTGGCTGTGATCTAGCGCTGGCCAACAAAGAATCACTGGTGATGGCCGGCTCCATCCTTATGTCCTTAGCTGCCAGTAATTCCGCCACCATCGTGCCGGTCGACTCCGAACATTCGGCTATTTTCCAGTGCTTAGTTGGTGAAACAGCCCCTATCAAGCAACTGCTACTCACCGCATCTGGCGGCGCGCTACGTGACATGCCACTAGCCGATTTAGCAACGGCCACGACTGCTCAAGCCTTGGCTCATCCGAACTGGGACATGGGGCCGCGCATCACCATCGATTCAGCGACAATGATGAATAAAGCTTTTGAGATCATCGAAGCACACTGCCTGTTCGGAGTGAGCGCCGAGCAAATCAAAGTGTTGATTCATCGCCAATCTGTAATTCATTCAATGGTTGAGTTTCTTGATGGTTCAATCATCGCTCAACTAGGCCCACCCGATATGGGCTTTCCGTTGCACTATGCCCTGCATTACCCCACTCGCACGCAATCTGAACTCAACGGTTTCGACATTGAGTTGTTCTCTGAGCTTAGTCTAGATCTACCTGATAGCGAACGTTACCCAGCCTTAGCACTGGCACAACAAGCCATTTCAGTGGGTAACGATGCCGGTGCCGTACTTAATGCCGCCGACGAAATCGCAGTCGCATCCTTCATGGCTGGCGACATTTCATTTGGCGATATCACCAAACTTTGCGCCGACGCGCTTACAAATTGTTGCGAGACTAAGTGCGATACTATCAACGACATTTTAGCTGCTGACCTGCGTAGCCGCGAATACTGCCAACTTCAACTGTCTTAAACATGTCCGTAATTCTAACTATTTTCGGCATTGGTTTGCTGCTAGTCATTCACGAAGGCGGACACTACTTTGCTGCTCGCGCTGTCGGTATTCGTGTTAAAGTTTTCGCTATCGGCTTCGGCCCAAGATTATTTGGATGGCAGCGCAATGGCACCGACTTCCGTGTTTCGTTGCTACCTCTTGGCGGATACGTGCAAGTGTCTGGTGACGACCCTTCGAGGCCTCCGCGCCCCGGAGACTTGTTCTATGCAAGCGCCAAGCAACGTTTATTGTTCTATGCTGGCGGCATCATGGCGAATTTCTTGTTTGCCTTTTTGATTATTCCGGTGTTGTTCTTTGTCGGCGTACCTTTTGTCTCCCCGACCGTCGGTGCGGTGTCACCTGACAGTCCAGCGTGGAGCGCAGGAATGCTGCCGGACGATGTAGTCCTGTCCATCAACGAGCGTGAAGTGCATGGCTTTCGCCATATTAGCTCGGGTATCGCTCTAGCAGAACGCGACACATCGCTTAATATCGTTGTTAAGCGTGACGGTGAACGCGTCAACTTAAAGCTGCAGCCCCTATTCGATGAAGAAAAAGGATTTTCAACTATTGGCATTGCACCCGCTTACGATTTAAGCCTCGCTCCAGATAGCGACATCGCCAAAGCAATGGGCGAATACTCACAGCTTGTGGCGATAAATGGTCTCGAGATAAGTAATGCCCTCGGTAGCCAACTTGCTTTATTGAGCTTGGGCGACGGGCGCAGCAATTTCGTTTTAAGCGGACTTAACACCAACAATCAACGGCGTGATTTTACTTTTGAGTCTAGTGATTATGTAAACAGTACCCTTAATGCGCCTGCTCAACTAGGAGTCACCGTTCTCGCGCAACAAGTTTCAGTAGCGCGCGGTATTTTCTCAGAGACCCTTGTGGCCGGCGACAGAATTGTTGCCATCAATGACCAGCCGCTTAGCAAACAATCGGATTTGCTTGAAGCCATCTCGCTTACGGACTCTGAAACCTTAACGCTCAGCGTTGTCGATACGCAAAACGATATGCGACAAGTACGGGTACCGCCGACAAGCGCTCATCAGTTACTGCAAGACTTAGCATTAGTCACCAATGATGATATGGCTTTTTATGTGCATCCGCAATCGGCTGCCTTCGCAGCTGGCTTACGTACAGGGTGCAGTATTTTGCGCGCTAACGATGTCGCGATTCAAAAGATGAGTGACTTGCGCTCGGTGATTAGCAGCAACACTGAAGGACATAGCATTGACTTCATTGTACTGCAAAACGGTTCGGATGAACCGACGGCGATAGGTGTGATCCCAGCAGCTATTCCGCAATTAGATTTTGGACTAATGTTGATGACAAAATCGACAACAGTTGTCGCGCGACAGCCATTACACGCTATTAGCCTCGGTTTCCGCGAAGCCAAAGCAATGGTTAGCGAGGTTGCGACTACAGCGAAGCGTTTGTTTACTGGCGAAGTAGCCTCTAAAAACATGGGTGGGATCATCAGCATTGGCGTCATGACGAATTCCTTTGCCTCGCAAGGATTGGTGTCCCTGTTTTTCTTCTTGTGCCTAATTTCGGTGAACCTTGGGGTGCTCAATTTCATACCGATACCCGCTCTCGATGGCGGACATATTTTATTCGCGTTGTATGAGATCGTTTCCGGCCGCAAAGTAAGTGTCGCCATGCAAAACATCTTTCAAATAATTGGCGTGGTGCTGGTCCTCAGCATGCTGGTCTTTGTGACATCAAATGACATCCAGCGTTTGCTGCAATAAATTATGAATTGGCTCAGACTCGCTCGCATTGCCCTACTACCAACAATTGCCTGGGACTTCACCGTCGGAATTTTACTGGCAACCGGATCTCTAGCTAATTGGCCATGGCTGGCATTTGTTGCTGTGGCTCTAATTTATCACGGCAGCATGATTCTTAATGATGTTGCTGACCTAAAGATAGACATCGCGGCGCAGCGCAAGCGCCCCTTAGTGCGCAAAGAAATAAGCCAGCGCGTAGCACTGTTTGTTGGGTTGTTCATGTATTGCCTAGCTGCAGGCATCTGTTATCTGTACTTCAAAGAAATCTTTGACTTAAGTCTTTATTTGATTGCCACTGTATTGGTTTACAATTTTTCACCGTCAGCTTTGCGCAAACATATTGGGCCGGCATTTCTAGCTACTGCACGCGCATTCAGCCTCATGTTTGGCGCGGCGGCCCTTCTTGGTCCTGCGCAAGCACTTAATGACATCGCATACACCAACATTATGTGTTATGCCTTGTACTTCCTGTTCTTGTCGAGAATGGCGCAGCACGAAGAAGACGGGATTGCCGGAATGCGCGGATTCTCATTCGTAGGAATGGCTTGCCTGGCTCCGTTCTTGCTGCTTGCTGCTGATTCTTACAGCCCTGTTTTGGTCGTATGCTTACTAGGTTTTGCTGCTTTTGCAGGACGCCATGCCTGGGCCTGTCGTGGGCAATACTGGTCTCAAGAAATCGTTCAAGCGCAAACCAGAAGCAGCCTTTGCTTAGCACCGGTAGTTCTTGGTTTATGCTTGCTAGCTAGTGAACAAACCGACAATCAGTGGTTGGCATTGGTCAGCATAGGCGTGGTTGTACTTACGACAACTCTGGCAAAAAGTTTTACTATTGAGTAATACTTTTTAGTAATAATCATTCAAGAAACGATTGTAAAAAGCTCGGACTCCGGAGTGACTTTCTTCCTTGCGCCATTCTGAGAACCATAAGCGTGTTTGTGCTGGATACACCTTATGTAGTAATTCCAAGACAAATCGGCGCGTCATCGGATCAACGGTCGACGATTGCGCTGTAGCAACCAACAACTCTTGTACTTCGGTCATTTGAGGGTAACGCGTTAGCGCTAAGAGCACCATGCGCGCCGTAGCGAAATCTTGCTGCTGCGCCCACAACTTCAAGAACCATTGCGTGGACTCGGGGCCGGAGTTGCCCAACACCTCAGAGACAAACTTGGTTACCATTGGATCAGTATTGCTGTTCAACAGTTTTTCACCAAGGAAGTCGGTAGCACTTGGGTACCCCGTTCGAACCAACGCCCTCACCAGAGACAAGCGATGATTAACGTCGTCACAATATGGCCAACGGCGAATCATCACATCCACGACATGCTCGGGCAAGCCTTGCATATCCGTGAGCAGGCTTAAAGCAAGCAGCGAACCTGAAGTATGTGGATACTCGTCAAGTTCGAGCAAATACGAATCGAGGTATGACGTTTTGCCGAGTTTAACCATCTGCATCAACGATTTGCGCTGTAGGGTCTGCGACTCTTGCTGGGTATAAATATCAAGAATTTGGACCGCGCTTTCCGGAGCATCGTCGCGGCTAAGCAAGCCTATGATCGCTAGATCGAGTTTCTCGTTGTTGGCTGGGGCTAGACCCATCACCAAATCCCATTGTTGCAATTCGCCCAGCAATTGCACCGCCAGACTGCGAGTGCCGCCCGACTTGTATTTCTCGGCATCAAGATAGACTTTGATTTGGTCGTGAATATCGCGCTCGCCAAGACTGATGCGCACGCCAAAGGATTGCAGCGCAAGAAAGGGTGACAGTCGCGGCTGTAATTCTGTCAAGACCTGTTGCAAACGTGGATTGCTATTCAACAACAATGCGTTCCACGAACTCTGCAAAGCTGTTTCGCCTTGATCTAACCATTCTTCAACAAGTTTAGCAATGAAGTCAAGACCTTGTTCGCTTCCGCCTTGTGATAGTGCATTCAGGCAAGCATTACGCGGCGAGGAATCCTTTTGCTCAGCAAAGGCCGTGATCAATAGGTCTCCGTAATCGGCAGGAGCGATATTAGCGAGTGCTTGAAAGGCCGCGGTTCGGACTATCGGTGGAAAGATAGTTGCGGCAAACGGCAGAATCGCTGCCGCATGTTTCGCATCGCCGACATCACCAAGAACTTGACATAACGATACTACGGCGCCTATGGTGAATCGGTCCGTGGTTAAGTCTCTGAGCTCGGCTGCTACCCTGTCTGCACTGCCCTTATTTTCGAGTAAGCGTTGCACCGCAAAACGGTGATGGTCTTTAGTGCCGACATGAACATGGCTTATATAGCGTTCAATCAGCTGAATGTCATCTACTTCGACATAAGTTGGAACGACTTTAGTCGGCGCAGGGAACACATTGCTGAGGCTGGCCTCATAGCCCACCACATCATCTGGCTGCGAACAACCCAACAACGGAAAGACTGTGACAGCATAGAGCAGAGATTTAAAGTAAAATGTAACCTTCATGGATTCTAATCTACCTCGCGCACATAGCCTCGGTTACAGCATTGGTGTGCACAAGTTTGACTTGGGCCTAAGTTTAGCACCGATGGCTGGAAATACAAACTTGGCTTACCGAGCATTGTGCCGCAAATTTGGCGCTGAGCTAACGACCACCGAGATGGTGTCGTCTATGGCTTTGCGCCACAACGATACCAAAAGCCTTGGCTATCTAGCAAAAGCCAGTAACGAGACTCCGGTAGCCGCGCAAATTTTTGGTGCCGATCCAGAAACTTTGGCCATAGCCGTCGGCTCGGTGCAAGAGCGCGGCTTTGATATTGTCGACTTGAATGTCGGTTGTCCTGTGCCAAAGATTACGGGTGGCGGTGGTGGCTCTGCCCTACTGCTCGAACCGCAGCTAGCCTTCGATTGCGTGTCGGCGATGATTGAAGCGGCGACTGTTCCGGTCACCGTAAAGATTCGTGCAGGATGGCACGACAACGACAAAAACGCCCCTGCGTTTTCCGAACTAATGGAAAAAGCTGGCGCAGCAGCAATTACAGTACACGGTCGTACTCGCGAGCAAAAGTACACCGGGCGCAGTGACCTTGAACTAATAAAGCTGGTGGCACAAGCGGTTGACATACCTGTAATTGGTAATGGCGACGTCATTGATCTTGAGAGTGCACAAGCGATGGCGGATACCGGAGTCAATGGCATTGCTGTGGGTCGCGGCGCGATGGGCAAGCCTTGGCTCTTTGATCAGATACGCTGCCACTTTTCGGGTATTGCAATTCCAAAAACACCAGGTGCTGATGTTCGTGCTGAATTACTAATCGAGCTTGGTAGCGGCGTTGCAGAGCTATACGGTGAACAACGTGGCATGCGCGTGATGCGCCGCCTTGCTGCGGACTTCTTTCATGGCTTAAACGGTGCCCCGCAGTTACGTAAGCAATGTGGTCAATTAAGCACAATTCGCGATCTGCATGCCATCGCGGCACTACTGTCAGCAATTAAAACGTAGGTACGTTACCTTGCACGGTGTCAAGCTTCACCAAAGCCTTGGCATATTCAGTTTGCGTTTGTAATTGCTGCGATTGAGCAACGGCTAGGTCTGCCTGGAACTGCAAGACTTGGTAATTCGTTGAAGCGCCTTCTCTTAAGCGTAGCTGCTCGGATTCAAGTTTGAGCTGGGCCATATTAGAGGCGTGTGCCGTTACGGTTACGCGTTCGGAATAGTAGTTGACGTCATGTAAAGCCTGGCGAATTTGTTGTGCCAAATCTGTGCTTTGGTCACGCAATATTCTTTTCGCAAGTAATAACCTGTTATTTGCTTGAATCTTGGCGCCGACGTACTGACTATTAGAAATAGGCAGTTCGAAAACTAAACCGAAAGTGTAACCAGGGGAATCGCGATCGAACAGCCTATCCAAGGAAGACCCTACTTGATTATCTTGAGCGGAATACGTTCCCGTGGCATTGAAGTCGAGCTTGGGGCTCATATTTGATTGGGCCACATCGAAATCGATTTGCGCGGAATCGACATCCAATTGTAACTTTTGGATGTCACTTCTGTTTTCAAGGGCTTGATCCCATAAAGTTTTCCAATCGTTAACCACGGCAGTAGCTGGCGGTACTTCCGACACTAGATTGAAATCAATTTGCCAATCATCTTGGTTGTCGAAAGCCGAAATAAGGCGGCGCAAAGCATCGTGATTAGTGGCGACGGAGTTCTGCGCAATTAATACCGCGTCTTGCCGCGAGGCAATGTCGGCACGTGTTTGAGTGACTTCAACTTTGGCGACCGCGCCAACGTCATACTTAGCTACTGTAATGTCACGTAGATTCTCGGCCAAAAGTAAAGATTGCTTCTTAACTTCGAGGTCGGCTAAGGCAAAAGATAAATTCCAGTAGGCGTCAACCACTGATTGCACGCCGTCCACGCTAGCTTGGGTGACGGATAACAGGTCGCTATCGTGAGTGATGTGTGCCTTGCGTTCATTGGCAGTGGCAACCATGCTGAATGCTCCGCGCAACAAAGGCTGTGTAAACGACAACGACATGGATGTGTTCGATTGCGTGTCATCGAGGTAACTCTCGTTGTCGTAACCTTCATTAATTCTGAACTCGACATTACCACCACTACGTAAATTTGAACGGAGGCCCTGATTAGCAGAATAACTACGAGAAATAGAGTTGCCAAAATTGCTAAAGAAACCTGATGCCGCCGACTCGTTGAAGTCATAGTTCAAGCTAGAAAAGAACACCGGGTCGAAATCACCATCAGCCGAGGTAATTGCGCCCTTAGAAATCATCGACTGCAGACGGGCTTGCGCCACCTGCGACCCGTTCTCTTGGCTGAGTCGGATTGCGTCTTCGAGGCTTAAGTCAACCTGTAACTGCTGTGGCTACTGGCCTACGGCGCC
>JAQWRF010000226.1 GCA_029243845.1 Planctomycetota bacterium
AAAATGGCGGCGTTGCGAGAAGTGGAGTGCATGCCCGCCTGTGCACCTTGCTCGAGAATCAAGATGTCGCTCACGCCGGCCTGGCGCAATGCCCAAGCGGTGGATGCGCCCGCGATTCCGGCGCCGATGATAATTACTTGATGTGCACTCATTACTGTGAATGGCTTATATTTTATCGTGGCGCTGTTAGAATTGCCGCCAACATGGAAGCAACAGACCGTAGATTACTTCAACTTGGGCATAGCCCAGATCCCGATGACGCCTTTATGCATTATGCGTTGGCTGCTGACAAGCTCGATGTGGGCGAACTCGAGTTCGAGCATAAGCTCGAAGACATCGAAACGCTCAACAAGCGCGCAGTGCACGGTGAATATGAAATCACAGCGGTTTCTATTCACGGATACGCTTTTGTCGCCGACAAATACTGCTTGCTTAACCATGGTGCATCGATGGGTGAAGGCTATGGCCCGCGCATTGTTGCCCGTGAAGAAATGAAAATCGAGGATTTGCAAAAGGGTAAAGGTAAGCGCATCGCAATACCTGGCGAGTGGACATCCGCGCACTTGGCCACGCAAATGTACATCGGCGAATACGATTACGGTTTGGTCGAGTTTGATCAAATCCCTGATGCTGTTGAAAGAGGGGACTACGATGCCGGCGTGTTGATTCACGAAGGGCAACTTACTTTTCAAGATCAAGGCTTGGTGTTGTTACGCGACTTGGGTGAATGGTGGCAAACCGAAAACGATGGCTTGCCGTTACCTCTTGGTGGTAACACTGTGCGCCGCGACTTGGGTGATTTAATACCGCGCGTTTCGCAGTTGCTTCAAGATAGCATTCGTTATGGTCTCGAAAACCGCGTCGAAGCCGTCGAATACGCACTGCAGTGGGGCCGTGACTTGAGCGTTGAACAAGCCGACGAATTTATCGGCATGTACGTTAACGAACGTACCTTAGATTATGGCGACGACGGTCGCCTGGCAGTAAAACTGTTTTTAGAGAAAGCGCACAAGATGGGAATTATCCCAGAAATGCCACCGCTTGACTTTCAGCGCTAGTCCGTAAGCTCAGCTTTGGCTGCTATTAAGTTCGCCTTGACGACTTTATCGCCAGGGCGCAACGCAAGCGCTGTCGTGTAGTCCGCAATGGCGCCGCTGATGTCGCCGCTAAGTTGCTTGACATAGCCACGTCCTGAATAAGCCTCAAAGAAATAGGGACCTTCTTTGGCAGCAAGATCGAAATACTCTAAGGCTAGTTCAAGCCGCTGCATCGTGACGTAGCCACGCGCCATTTGCACGTAAATATATCCGACCTGAAACTCGCGCGCTGTTTCGTGCATTTCGTTTTTAGTGAATGCGTATTCAAGTGCCAATAAACTTGGCGCAGGCGCCTGAGTCAGCCAGCGTCCACCAAATGGAACCGAGGCCTCTAGCCGTTGGGCGTCATTCATCTTTAGCAATTCAAAATCTTTGATAATGACTTCAGTGTCAACCGCGCCTAAGTAAAACGCTACCAAATTTCCACGCGCATCAACCAAGAATGAGGATGGTGTCGGCAAGGCAATGTCGCGTTTCGTTAAAGTCCGCTGAATAATGTCGAGCACGTTAATGCACTGCGCTGAAGCTTGCGCGTGCGGAGCCGACCAATGGGCTGGCTTTTGGCTTGAAGTGACATTTAAAGCAACCGGAATGACATTAGCTTCTAGAAAACGCGCTTTGTTTTCGGTGATCGCCGCTAGCTCTACGATGCAAGGCGCACATGTT
Source organism: Planctomycetota bacterium (assembly GCA_029243845.1). Lineage (GTDB taxonomy): Bacteria > Planctomycetota > UBA1135 > UBA1135 > UBA1135 > JAPKEZ01. Next base: position 1,764 of record JAQWRF010000226.1, read on the forward strand.
TCTGACCATAGGTTAATAAACAAGGCCTTTGATGTATCACCTGCCATGGCCGCAGTAGTGCCCGTGCCGAACAGCGTCGCTTCCTCATTGCCAGGAGCATTTATCTTAAGCTGTGGCATCGGTATTGGATTAGGCAGCACAATACGCGAAAAAGGTATCACTGGTGATAGGGCGTCTTCGACTCTTTCGCTCTCACTCGATGCCGCTGTTGATTGATGTACTGCAACATCTGTTGCGCCTTGGGTGATGACATAGCGTTGACCCTTGCGGACGTCATCGTAATGGCCCACTTTACCATTCGGCCATTTAACAATTACCTGTGACACATTCTTGTCGCTCAATCCGAAATGTAACCAGGAGGATGCTTGCGCCAGGTAACCACTGCCAGCACGTCGTGTCTGTGCCAACACGGTTTGCTGCTCGTCATCAAGGTGAACTTCAACGCGAGCGCCGATTGCGTCAGGGTTTACGGCACCTACAAGTTTTAGCTGAACAAAGCTATTGCTCGTTTGAGCTTGGTTACGCATCACGCGCAATCTTGGCGCGGTGCGATTAGTAATGAGCAAATCTAAATTGCCGTCAAGGTCTAAGTCGTGAGCAACAGCACTACGTCCGTCATCTTCGAAGTTTAAACCACTGACTGCTGAGCCATCGGCGAATTCGCCCTCACCCAAATTGATGAACATGCAGTTGGCTTCGTTGCCGCTCCAGGATTTCCCTTGGCTGATTAACTTATTGATTGCCCGCCAACCATCCTTGTAGTCAGAATCATTTATTTCCGTTTCTGGTGAGAGCGACACGACCTGCCGCCAGAAAAAACTTCACAAGTCGTCACCATCCGCGTCGTCATTGTCGTTGGTGGTAAAACCATTTGGCACAAAAATGTCAAGCTGGGAGTCGTTGTTGTAATCAAAGAAAATCGAGCCCCAAGCCCAGCGACCCATATTGGTATTGCTGGTTTGCGATACATCTTGAAAGGTACCGTCTCCCATGTTTTTGAATAGAGTGTTACCTCCGGCATGCCGTTGCATTTGTAGGCGAGTCTCTTCGCTAGCCTCAGTCATGAAATTGCGCTGATAAGTAATGCGCTGACCAGCGCTAGAATACATATTACTAACATAGAGGTCGATATAGCCGTCGTTGTCGTAGTCGCCCCAGCTTACTGCCATGCCCGCAGAGATGTCCTCAACACCAGCGCTTGCTGCTACATCAGTAAAACTGCCCCTGTCGTTACGGAACAGATTGTTACGTCCGTAGTCGTTAGCGACATATAAATCTTGATCGCCATCGTTGTCGTAATCTTCGAAGGACGCAGCAAAACTGAAGCGTTTATTATTCTGATCGAGCCCGACTTCGCTGGTAACGTCTTCGAATTGCAATTCACCACGGTTGCGTAGCATGATATTCTCAAGACCGTTATTGGCGTCGTGGTAAGGCTGTGGAACGGCTTGGTTCTCGTATGGGTTTAGGTAACGACAAGCGTACAAGTCGACCAAGCCATCGTTGTCATAGTCCGCAGCGGCGAGCGAAGTTACTTCTGGCGCATCAATCATGCTGACAACATGGAATGCGCCGTGCCCGTCATTTGCGAATAGTGCGACTAACCCTGGGAATGTAGTCGCTAAATCTAAATCTCCGTCATTGTCGAAATCGACGAATAAAGCGCTGCGAGAGGACTCTAAGAAGTCGAGTTGCGACTTGACCGAGTGATCTTCAAATACTCCTGGGGTAACTTGCGTTAGTAAGGTGTTGGGCAAGCCGGTGGGTTGCGGCAAATAAATATCGTCAAGGCCATTGTTGTTGACGTCAGCCAGCGAGATGCCTTGATGCGATTTTGTGGATAGACCTAAGGTTGCAGAGATATGCTTTTGCCAGTAGTTTAGACTTGGAGCCAGCATATTGTCGTAATTCACAAACTTCAAACTGTGCTTCGAAACATCTTTAAAGAGCGCTTCGGGACTTGTGAGTTGTTCGCAGTCGAGCACGTCCACAGCATGAATAGCTAATGAAGGAGCAGCGGTGAAAGTAACTAGCAAGTTTGCATTTTGTTGCAAATGCCCCTCGCCATTTTCAGTGTGGCTAAGCATGATTACCTTTGTTGCATAACCCGTTTCGGTTTTTGTCACACCTACTATTTTATATTTAGTGTGCCACGCGCTATCGCTAAAGTAAAACTTTGCCGTCGCCGAGTCGGCGCGCTTAACGATTACATGGCCATCACTAAAAGCGATTTTAAATTTTGCATCGATAGTACCGCTGCCCCGATCTTTTAAGATACTGGCAGCCTGCTTCGATATATTTTCAAATTGCTCCATGTCTAATTGCGGCTGGCTAGTAGCGCAAGCAATAATCGCAATGAGGCACGGAGCAATGATCATCAATCGAGGTTAAGCCAAATGGACTTGCTCTCAGTATAAGTCTCTAAAGCATGGATGCCAAGCTCGCGTCCGTAGCCTGATTCGCCGAAGCCACCGAAGGACATGCTTGGGTCATACATGTTATAAGTGTTTACCCAAACCGTGCCCGCGCGTAATTGCTTAGCAAAATTCAGAGCACGCCCAATGTCACGCGTGAAAACGCCAGCTGCCAAGCCATAGCGTGTGTTATGCGCAATTTCTAAAGCATGTGCTTCATCGTCGAACGGAATAACGGCAACCACTGGGCCAAACACCTCTTCTTGTGCCAAGGCAGAATCAGGATCGACATCGGCAAACACAGTCGCTTCAATGTAATAACCTTTGCCACCGCCAACTTCATCACGTAATGAATTGCCGCCCGCCACTAAACGTGCG
>JAQWRF010000235.1 GCA_029243845.1 Planctomycetota bacterium
TTATACGACTACTTGCACGACGACGAATCGGATTTCCCGCGAATTTTCAAAGTGAAATCTGAGTTTGAAGACTCACTGCCCTTAATGAAAAAGCATGCTGCGAGCATCGCCAACTCTTTGCACCACATTAGCCGCGAAGAAGGCTTGTTACCTATTTCTAACACCGGCATGCGCGCCCTACTCGAACGCGCAGTCAGTGATGCTGGTGGGCGCAAACGCATTTCAACGCGCTTACCCATTCTTGCCGACTACTTGCGTGAGTCTTCCTTTTACGCCAAGCAAAACAAACGCAAGTCTATTCAGCGTGATGATGTCGACACCGCCCGTAACCACTATCGTAATCAACACGCTATTGACGCAGAGTGGCACGAGCGCCAAGTCCTGGAAGGCATCTATAAAATCAGAACAAGAGGCAAGGAAGTGGGTGCCATCAATGCAATGACCGTGGTCAGTCTTGGCCCGCTAAGCTTCGGACGCCCCGCGCGTATTTCGGCAATGGCGACTCCGGGTGACGAGAGTTACACCAACATCGACAGCGATGTGAATTTGACGGGCAACATCCACAATAAAGGCATGCTGTCTTTAGAAAACTACATGCGCTATCAATTTGGCAAGAAAAAAGCGTTGCCGGCAAAAATGAGTTTGTGCTTCGATCAAAACTATGGGCCGATTGATGGCGACTCGGCATCCACCACTGAGTTGTATGCGTTGTTATCGGCATTGAGTGGTTTCGACATTCGTCAAGATATCGCCGTAACTGGTGCCCTTGCGATGGACGGCGCAGTGACGGCAATTGGTGGCGTAAATGACAAAATCGATGGTTTCTTCCGTATTTGCGAGCAGCGCAGGTTAACGGGCACTCAGGGAGTGATGATTCCTGACGTCAACGCCAAAGATTTAATGCTGCACGATAGCGTCGTGGATGCCGTTAAAGCCGGGAAATTCCACGTCTACACCATTAAAAACGTGCGTGAGGGCATCGAATTGATGACCGGCAAGCGCTGGCAGGACGTTTTTGCTGCTGTGGCCAAGCGCCTCGAAGAATTCGACTCCGAAGACAAGAAGAAAAGCTAAACTCTGCGACTATGCGTTACCTAGACCCACACATTCACTGCTACTCTCGTACCACCGACGATTACCAAGCCATGTATATGGCTGGCACTCGCGCTGTCATTGAACCTTCGTTTTGGCTGGGGCAGCCACGTACGACAGCAGGTACTTTCAAAGATTACTTTTTAGGCATCCTCGAATTTGAGCCTACCCGCGCTGCTGACTTTGGCATCACCCACCGCTGCACGATCGGACTAAACCCTAAAGAGTCGAACAACGAAGCCCTGCGCGATGAAGTTTTAGAGATGTTGCCGACATTCATGCGCCATCCCAATTGTGTGGCTGCTGGCGAGCTTGGCTTTGACGAGATTACCGATGCTGAGAAAGTTTCGCTAATCGCGCAAATAGCTCTGGCCAACGAGCACGACTTGCCGGTTTTGGTGCACACGCCGCATCGCGACAAGGCGCGCGGAGCCATCATGATTATGGACATTCTAGAAGATCTAGGTGTCTCGCCCGATCGCGCGATTATCGACCATAGCACCGAAGAAACTACCAAGTCCATTCTCGACCGTGGCTTCTGGGCTGGGCATACTGTTTACCCGCAAACCAAACTAACACCAGATCGCTTCGCTAATATTTATAACGAGTTCGGCATCGAGCGCGTGTTGTTGAATACTAGCGCAGACTGGGGCAAGTCTGACCCGCTGTTATTGCAACAGTCGATTGCTTACCTCGAACGCCGTGGTGCCGACCGCAGCACTCTGCAGAAATTGGTGTGGGACAACCCAATCAGTTTCTTCGGCGCCGAACGCCTAAACATTCCCGAGGACGGAGAGGCTTTCGACCCTGTTGCGGCCAATCAAACGCACAGCTCGTTGCGCGGCGGATTCGACAAATAACAAAAACTTAGAAATAAGTTGTTACCGAGGTTCGTCAAAATACTAAATAGAGACGAAGAGAGAGATTCCTATATTAATTTTTTAGGTTAAGAAAGGGAGGGCGCCAAATCTAGGGGGGTTGGGCGCCTTTTTTCTATGGTTTAACCCCAATAATCACCGTTTTTTCGCTTATTTGACGGCGACGCCACACCTTAAATTTGAGGCTTGTCCCTGGGGCTACAGCAGCCACCCGCGCTTTCAATTCAGACGAAGTCGAAATCTCGCGCCCATCAATAGCCAGGATGACATCTTTCCCTGCGATTCCGCCCCGATCTGCTGGACTGCCTTTTATCACGTTGGTAACCAACACACCGTACGTGTGGCTAAGACCACGCAGTTTCGCCCCACCGGCATCAAGCGATTCGCCGCTGAGCCCAAGAAATCCGCGGCGTATTTCGCCTCCGGCGGCGATTTCATCTACATAACGTTTAGCAATTTGCATAGGAATCGCGTACGAAATGCCAGCCCATGCGCCCTGCTGTTGGCCGCTGCCACCTATTGCGGTGTTGATGCCAATAACTTCCCCGCGCATATTAAGCAGTGGCCCGCCTGATGAGCCGCGGTCGATGAAGGCGTCGTGTTGGATGAAATCTTCGTATGAATCTTCGACTAAGTCTAAGCGACGGTGCAAGGCGCTAACCACGCCGAGACTGGTGGTGCCTTTCAACCCAAGCGGTGAGCCGATGGCCATAACCAAGTTTCCCGGGCGCAAGTCATCAGAATCGCCCCACGTCATTTGATGCTTGGCCATGACTCCAGGTATTTTGATTACCGCCAAATCAGTTTGCGGATCACGACCGAGTACGTTGCCATTGGTTTCACGGCCGTCGAAGAAGCGGATTAAAAATGATTTGTGTTCTCCCACAACATGCGCGTTAGTCACTACGATGCCACGCATAGCATCGACCACAAAACCTGA
>JAQWRF010000271.1 GCA_029243845.1 Planctomycetota bacterium
TCAGCCGCGTGTCGCCACAATTCGAGCACGCGAGTGAACGAAGACGCTTTGCCGTTTTCGCATCGCGCATCGAAAGCCAACTTCATTTAAGCTTCGACAGGAACAGATTGATAGAACTCTTGCAGGCACTTAACCTTGGCCTCATCGCCACGCAAAGCTTGGATACCCTCAATGGCTGCCATTGCCGCTGACATAGTCGTCAGGCAGGGAATACCAACTTGGTAAGCATCGCTACGAATCATCCCATCGTCGTGGCGCGTGACTTTGCCTAGCGGGGTGTTGATAATCAAATCGATTTCCCCAGACTTAATCAAGTCAACAACATTAGGGCGCCCTTCGTGAACTTTATTTACGCGTTCGCATTTAATACCATGTCGATTTAACACCTTGAATGTTCCGCCGGTCGCCGTCAGTTTAAAGCCCATTGCCAACAAGCCATTGGCTGCGGCAACGACCGCGCGCTTGTCAGCATCTTTGACAGAGATAAACACTTTGCCAGATGTAGGCAGCTTGCGCCCAGCTGAGTCCGATGCTTTAGCGAACGCCATTCCGAAAGAGGAATCGACGCCCATAACTTCGCCAGTAGAACGCATCTCGGGGCCAAGGTCGGCGCGCGCGCCAATAAACTTAGCGAATGGGAATGACGGAGCCTTTACGGCAATGTGCTCTTCTGGAACAACTTCGTACAAGTCTTCAAACTCTGACAACTTCTTGCCGGCCATGACTTGCGTTGCAATGCGCGCTAGCGGCACCCCGGTCGCCTTGGCAACAAACGGTACCGTTCGAGAAGCACGCGGATTAACTTCGATGATGTAAACAATTTCGCCGCGTACCGCGTACTGCACATTCATCAAGCCGATCACGCCAAGCTCGAGTGCCATCAACGTTGTTGACTCGCGAATTTCATCAAGGATGGTATCGGACAAAGTCATCGTAGGAATCACGCAAGTGGAATCGCCAGAGTGAATTCCCGCTTCTTCGATGTGCTCCATTATGGCGCCAATCACTACTTCTTCTCCATCGGAAATACAGTCGACATCGACTTCGATGGCGTCTTCTAGAAACTTATCAACCAAAACTGGGCGGTCTTTAGAAACGACAACCGCCTCGGTCATATAGCGCTTAAGATCTTTTTGATCGTAAACGATTTCCATTGCGCGGCCACCTAAAACGAAACTAGGGCGCATCAATACTGGAAAGCCAATTTTATCGGCAATGACAGCAGCCTGTTCTTCGTCGAATGCAATGCCATTGGCTGGCGATCTCAGCTCGAGCTTGGTGAGCATTTCAGCGAACATGCCGCGATCTTCTGCGCGGTCAATTGCTTCAACCGGCGTGCCTAAAATAGGGATTCCAGCCTCGTGTAAGCCAGCTGCTAAGTTAAGCGGGGTCTGGCCGCCGAATTGTACGATTACGCCATCTGGTTTTTCGCGACGGCAGATTGCTAATACATCTTCGTGAGTAAGCGGTTCGAAGTAAAGACGATTTGAAATGTCAAAATCAGTTGAAACCGTTTCAGGATTTGAGTTGACCATTATCGATTCAAATCCCATATCACGCACCGCTAAAGACGCGTGTACGCAACAGTAATCAAATTCAATGCCCTGGCCAATGCGGTTTGGGCCGCCGCCAAGAATCATTATCTTTTTGTTGCCACTAACTTCAACCTCGTTTGAATCGACATCGTAAGTCGAATACATATAAGGGGTACTAGCCGCAAACTCAGCCGCGCAAGTGTCGACTAAGCGATAGCCAACCTTGACGCCTAGGCTTTCGCGATGTGCCAGAACCTCTGCCTCGGTGGACGCCGTAGCTTCTGCCAAACGCGCATCTGAGAAACCAGCCCGCTTTAGGCTGCGCATGAAATCTTTTTCGATGCTAGGAAGAGCTTTGTCTTGCAAGTCGCGATCGGTAATTGCCAAACGCTGCATGAATGTTAAAAACCATGGGTCGATACCGCTTAGTTTGTGTACGGTTTCTACGCTGTAATCAGCACAGAAGGCATCGTAAACGGCAAATAGGCGCCCAGGAGCCGGACGTGAAACCTTTTGACGTATTTCTTCGGCGTCAAATTCGCGGCGCTTGCCTGAGAAACCAACGCGATCTATTTCTAAGCCGCGAATCGCTTTTTGAAAAGACTCTTCGAAGGTGCGACCAATCGCCATAGTTTCACCCACAGATTTCATTTGCGTGCCCAAAGTCGAATCCGAGTTTGGGAATTTCTCAAATGCAAAGCGTGGCATTTTCGTTACCACATAATCAATCGATGGTTCGAAACACGCCGGTGTCTCTTTAGTAATATCATTTTGCATTTCGTCGAGCGTGAACCCCACGGCCAACTTAGCAGCAAACTTTGCAATCGGGAACCCCGTCGCCTTAGAGGCTAGCGCCGATGAACGCGACACGCGCGGATTCATCTCGATGACAATCAGGTCGCCATTTTCTGGGTTAACAGCAAACTGCACATTAGAGCCACCAGTCTCAACGCCAATTTCGCGCATGATCGCAAACGATGCATCGCGCATACGTTGGTATTCGCGGTCAGTCAAGGTTTGAGATGGGGCAACGGTAATTGAATCGCCGGTATGCACACCCATCGGGTCGAGGTTCTCAATCGAACAGATAATCACACAATTATCTTTACGGTCACGCATAACCTCCATCTCGTATTCTTTCCAGCCAATCAAACTCTTTTCAACTAACAATTCGTTTACTGGTGACAATCGTAAACCACGTGTCGCAATTTCTTCGAACTCTTCAGCGTTGTAAGCAATGCCACCGCCAGAACCGCCCATTGTAAAGGCAGGCCGAATTACACAGGGCAAGCCAATCTTCGCTACCGCCGTTTTAGCCTCGTCAAGGGTGCGCGCAATTTCACTTTCAGCACTCGACAAACCAATCGCGTCCATGGCGTCGCGGAATGCGTCGCGATCTTCGGCTTTGAAAATGGCCTCGGCGGTTGCGCCAATCATTTCACAATTATACTTCTCAAGCACTCCGTTCTTGTCAAGCTCGAGGCCCACATTCAAAGCAGTTTGCCCGCCAAGCGTTGGCAGAATTGCATCGGGTCGCTCTTTCGCAATAATGCGTTCAACAAACTCGGCAGTAATCGGCTCGATGTACGTTGCCTCAGCCAACTCGGGGTCGGTCATGATTGTCGCTGGATTACTATTCACCAGTACAATGCGATAGCCTTCTTCGCGCAGAGCTTTAATAGCTTGGGTGCCGGAATAGTCGAATTCGCAGGCCTGGCCGATAACAATTGGGCCAGAACCTATGATGAGGATGGATGTAATGTCGTCTCGTCGGGGCATGATTGACCTTAGGTTGGCCTATTCTAGCGCCGCCCGAAGCCTACTGATTAGCAATTATTATTTTTGCTACATCATTGACCGAATAACCCTCACAAACTAGCGGACGCCCGGCCTTTTCGATTAATATTAAAGTCAGTTTGCCGTCTTTTGATTTCTTGTCATGCCCCAATAAGCGTCGTAATTCAGGCGCCGTCGGCACCTTCATTTTTGTGGCGGTATCGAGGCCCATGCTGCGACTTAACTTGAGGTTGTCGGCAGCGAGTTTGGCGCTGCACAACTGCAGCTCTACAGAATGGTTGATGGCACAACGAATGCCGAATGAAACAGCCTCGCCATGACTGAGTTTGCCGTTGCTTGCTGACTCGAGTGGATGGCCAAAGGTATGCCCGAAGTTGAGAATTTGTCGTGTCTTGGTCTCTTTGGGGTCACTGGAGACTACTTTTGCTTTATATTTTGCTGCAATCTGCACTAATTCATGCAATGTCGGCGTTGATTTACGAAGTTGTATTGCATTAGCTTCGAGGCATAGACGCCATAATTTGCCGCCAGCGAGCAGGGCGGTCTTTTGTAGTTCGCCCAGCCCCGAGCGAAATTCGCGCTCGGGCAGAGACTTGAGCCAGCGAAAATCGGTATGCACAAATTCAGGGAAATGGAAGGCCCCAATCATGTTCTTGGCACCGAGTGCGTTGACGCCAGTTTTCCCACCGATGCTTGCATCAACCATGGACAGTAGGGTAGTCGGTAAACATGCCCAGCGAACTCCGCGCAAAGTCATCGACGCTGCAAAACCGGTAACGTCGCTAGTGACTCCGCCGCCGACGGCAAGCACTAAGCTGTTGCGATCTACTTTTGCCTTCAGTAATTTAGTGGCTAGCTGTACGGCATTCTCGATGGTTTTGTTCTTTTCACCTCTGGACGCCTTAATGAGTTTCATATTACAGCCGCTATTTATCACTCCAGCAGTTGCTTGTCCCAATAAATATTCAGGGACGGCAGAGTCATAAACGACGACCACTGAAGAAACATGCGGACGCATACGCTTCAAGTATTTCGTGCAGTACTCGCGTAGCCCAGAATCGGCGAAACTAACCTTTGTCTGCATTGCGCTGCTCGCGTCTACGTTGGCGGGCGGCTAAAGCTCGCATAGCCTCATTACGTTGGCGGTTCTCGCGTCGTACTGCAAAGAATAGAATTAGCCCGAGTACCATGATGGAGCCGAGAAACGCAAAGATCAGGGGGTTGGCATCGTCAGGCATCAGGGTCTCTTGCTCGCGTGAGTCGTAAACGACAAACACAGGCACACGCCGTGCTGCTCCTTGGCGATCGACGTATGCCCACAGCATTAAAAAGTAGCCGTGCATGATGGCGTTGCCCTGAAACGCATCGAAAGCAAAATCATCGGCTGCTTTTACGTGCAACAAAGTGTCACCCAAAAAACTATTGCGCAGCCAACCAGACGATATTTCGCGGCTACGTAAAGAATTTTCACCGGTACGCACGGCATGGGCTTCAACGACTTCCCCGCCGATTTCAAATATTTGTCCGCGATATAACTCAGGGTTTTTAACTAGGTCAGTAAGCGTAGCGAAATCAAGCAGAATCGCTTCTTCGTTGGCCTTCGCGGCCCTTTCAGGGTCGCGCTTCATTTCGCGGGCCACGTTGGCTAGGTGCCACATTTCTTTTAGCTTGTTTAATTCTAAAGTGTTATTATCGGTGCCAATAGGCTGATCTTTCAGCTTATTTAGCATCCGCATGTCGGGCTGCGTCAGCGGTAGCTCGGCAGGCACTGAAGGCTCGAGTTTGTTGCCGACAAACAAAGGCGCGGTAATCCATTCACCGTTAATCCGTTGGCGATAGTTTTTGTAGAAATAACCATCTGCTAACACGAAGTTATCTGCTCCGAATAAAATATCTGGAGCTTGTGCCGCAACGAAAAACATAGAGTCGCCATCTTCAGTTTTCAGTAGAGTCCAGTACTCAGCCGGTTCTCCGATAACGCGAATAATATTTCGTGCGTCTAATATCTCACCGCGCGCGCGAAAAACTTTACCGCGATGCGCGCTTGGGTCGTTGGCGCTATTAACGAAATCGTATTCGGGCTCTCCAAGTAAAAAAACCCATGATGACAGTAGGGCACCAGAATTATAAAGGGTAGTGGCAAATGCTTCTGGCTCGAGCATCACTCGCTCGGCATCCGTAGAATCTTTAATCGTCGCTAACAAGTCGACATCGAATATTGGCAGCAACGCCTCAATATCGATTAAAGGTTTGTCTTGCTCGGGCACGTCAGTATCCGAGACAGACGTGGAACTATTCAGCTGAATTAAAACAGCTATGCAAACCATTAAGCCAACAATGGAGAAGATTAGGCGCTTCTTACTTTTTGCAGCATCGATTGCCGCTTTCTTTTTGAGTTTGTCTCGGTTACTCATGATTGTTTAACTCGCTTGGCGCGGTACCGGTTCACAGCATCGGCAAAGCTTGCAAATAATGCCCGAGTAGCTGCGGAAGCCGGAGTTTTTTCTGGATGCCATTGTACGCCGACAACGAATTCTTTGTCAGGCAGTTCTATAGCTTCAATAGTTCCGTCGTCTGCGGTGGCAACCACTTTTAGCGGAGGACTCACCGAATCTAAACCTTGGTGGTGATAAGAAAGTATCGAAAACGGCTCGCTACCAACGGCGTCCTTCAGCTTGCCTGACGCAGTGACGTTTACCGAATGCTCTACACCCTTAGTGTGCTGCTCGTGCTGCGGTAGATGTTGGTTGAGCACCGCGCCATGGGCTATCCCGAGAGATTGCATCCCTAAACATATACCTAGTAAGGGGATATCGCGCTCTACCGCAATATTAACCATCGCCATTACGGACCTTTGCTGAGTTTCAGGCACGGGCTTACATGCCTCAAGTGGGGCATCACCACCGGTTAAGCTAAGATCGATGTCATCACCACCAGAAAGCAGCACGCCATCGACACCGTCCAAAATTTGTTGCAACTCAGTAGGCGTTGAATCAGGAGCAATAAGCAGCGGAATCAGCCCCGCCTCACGCAAGCACCCGAGATAGGCATGAAAAAGTTGGCAGCGCTTCACCCCCTCGTAATGCGGGGCGTCAAGTAACTCTACGCTAACAGCGACGATTGGCAGTCTCATGTTTCTTATACTATCTTACTCAACATGGGAATGCACCTTTTCTACTTGATGGCAGGCACCGTCGCCATGATGGTTGGCGCCGATTACTCCGTTCGCGCTAGCCTTAAGCTTGCCCAAAGATGGGGCTGGCCTGATTGGGTTGCTGGGATGTTGTTGCTCGCCCTAGGCACTTCTTTACCGGAGCTGTTTGTGAGCCTCTCTAGCGTGTCCGAACACCCTGAAGTTTCTCTGGGCAACTTGATGGGCTCCAATGCCTTCAATGTCGCAATTGTTCTTGGCGCATGCTTGTTATTCATAGGCGAAAAGAAATTCGAGGTCGCTAAAATCGGGTGGTCATCGTTGTGGCCATTGCTGGCAGGTTCAGTGTTTGTCTTCCTGTGGTTTCAATACCCGCCTTCCATTTTTTATAGCAGTATTCTCTTAATTGTTTTGTACGCATGGGTTGTTGGAAAAAGCATTAAGACTAAAGCAGAAGTCGATGATGTGCTCAAAGAGGCGCCAAAAACATCTACTGCGAGTGTCGGGTTAATGTGCCTTAGTGGTTTCATTCTGCTAGCAGTGGCTTCGCACTATTTCCTTGAGGGCGCTTTAGGTGTAGCTGAAGAGTTAGCCTGGAAAGACGGTTTTGCAGGTTTTTTGCTGGCTGCAGTAGGGACTTCATTGCCGGAGCTCTTCACCTCACTTTACGCTTTTAAGCAAGGGCGCACACAAGCTGTGTTTGGTAACGTGGTAGGGTCAAATGCATTCAACTTGTTGATGACGGGTGGAATTGTCGGCTTGTTCACGCATCAAGCATTTGACGATGAAAGCAGCCAATTTATGTTATTTGTGAATCTAGGGGCAACAGTGCTATTGATAGCGCCATTATTGATAATTAAGTTACGCATTCCGATCTCCAAATCATTGCACACATTGGCCGGGCTAATGCTATTAGTTTGCTACGTGTTAGTTATCAAACACGCACATACCTTGTAAACTATAACCATGCCATCTGCACCTCCTTCTGCCAAAACATTAACTGCTACCGAAATCGCTAGCATGCTTGGTGGAGCATTATGTGGCGCTAGTGATGCGAAGTTTGGTCAGGTGCAAGACATCAAGACTGCTCAGGCTAATGAGGTGGCGTTTTTCAAGTCGACTCCAAACGAGATGGGCCAGCATCCAAGCGAAGAAGATTTTGTTGCGATGCGCGATTCAGCGGCCGGATTGTTATTAGTGGATGTAAATTGCCCGTCGCCGCCGCAGTGTCACATTCAGGTCGATAACCCAAGCCTTGCTGCCACGATTATGGCGCAGTTCTGGCAAAGCCGTCGCGCTCATTGCAAGCCAGGCATTCATCCGACTGCAGTGATTGAAGATGGCGCACAAGTTGCGGACAGTGCATACATCGGTCCGAATTGTGTGGTTGGCAAAAACTCTACTGTCGGCGCTGATTGCATTTTGCATGCCAATGTCGTGCTTTACGATAATGTTCATCTCGGCGACGCTTGTGTTATCCAATCCAACACCACTCTCGGTGCCGATGGTTTCGGCTACACCTGGGATGGCACTCAACATTTGCACATGCCACAAATTGGCGGGGTGCGCATCGGACGCGGAGTTGAAATCGGCGCGAATTGTTGCATTGATACCGGTACTTTCGAAGCCACCGAAATTGGTGATGGCTGTATTTTCGACAACCAAGTGCAGATTGGTCACAATAGTAAGATTGGTCGCTTCGTAATAATGTGCGGGCAAGTCGGTATTAGCGGTTCAGCCAGTATTGGCGACGGCGCACTGTTCGCTGGTAAATCTGGTGCAGCAGGTCACTTACATGTGGGTGCTGGTGCAAAAATAGCAGCCCGTGCAGCAGTGATGGGCGATGTCGAAGCAGGGCAAACAGTCGCAGGTCAGCCTGCAGTCGATATCAAGCTACATCAGCGCATGATGGCTATGATGCGCCGAAATGCAAGACGCTAGCCGTCCCATCACATTACAATTAGTGTATGACAAACCTAAGCCGCCTTTTTAGCGAGCTTTGTTCTAGAACGGATTACGAGCAATGCCGCCGACCGCGTGCTGCTCGCTTCAGTTTAGAACCGATGATGGCCCTTATGTCGGCATTGGGAAATCCGCACTTGCAAGTACCGGCGATTCATGTCGCGGGCTCTAAAGGTAAGGGCAGTGTCGCTTATTGCCTAAGTTGGGCTTTGCGCGCGGCGGGTAAAAACGTCGGGTTGTATGCGTCACCGCACTTAAGTGATTGGCGCGAACGTGTTCAGGTGAACGGCGAGTTCGCAGATGAACAAGCGTTGGCGGCTGCC
>JAQWRF010000264.1 GCA_029243845.1 Planctomycetota bacterium
GCCACCTGGGAAATACCCGGTGCCTTCCATACATGCGCGGTTAACCAAAGTTGGTACCGAAACTAATTCGAACTCACGCGCCAACATGTGGTCGATAGCGTAATTCAAAACTGCGCGTTCGAGACGCGCCAAATCGCCAAGCAATAGGTAATTACGCGAGCCTGCAATTTTCACCCCGCGCTTGATATCAAGAAGGCCTATCTGCTCTGCTAGCTCGTCATGACTAAGTGCCTCGAAATCAAATTCCGGCGGCTTTGAGAAGGTTGTTATTTCGACGTTGTCAGAATCGTCTTTACCATCGGGCACATCTGCAGCAGGCGGCATAGGCAAGCGCATTGCGATGTCTTGAACCACAGCGCGCAACTCTTGCTCGGAGCGTTCAAGCTCTTTAAGGCTCGCCTTACTTTCGCGTTGCGCAGCCAAGGCTGGCTCGCGCTCTTCAGGTGTCATCTTGCCTAGCAACGACGACGATGCCTTCAAGCCAGCACGCAGGTCTTCTACCTTTTGCAGCACTTCACGGAATGCGCGATCGTGCTTAATAAACTCATCAACCAACTCGGGCTGCATGCGTTTACGCTTAGCGGCGTCGCGGACGACGTCGGCATTTTCTCTGAGCCATTTAGGATCTAACACAGTGCTTCTCTACTTAACTGTAATGGTGGTTTTAACGTTACCAAACCAAGGATGCTTCTTATAAGAAAGAGTAACGTCGACCTCAGTGGCAGCTTTGCGTAATTCTAAACTCGCGCCCATAGGATAAAAGAACCTATCCCACAATTCAGACGCCTCATCCACAGAAGGTCTCGCCAAGACTGTAGGCTTTAGCCCTTTAACCAGCAACTCGACATCGAAAAACGGCTCTCCGGCAAAGCGCAGCCAGCGCTCACCATTATCACCAACCAAGTGCAAGTCGCGGCCGCTAACATTTAACGCGGTGCCATCAAGAGTTGATTTGGTGGCAAAATCGAATTTGCCGCCAAGAAACAATTCAGGGACGCTTGCGGATTCCACTCCGGCTTCGACATCAAACAACATCTGCTTATTGGGGTCAGGAGAAACTAAAGCCTCAACTCCGTCTTTCCCGCCGAAACGAGCCTGCAAGAAGCGGTAGCGCCCAATAGGAATCATCTTCTTCTTGGGCAGTGCCATCAAGTCAATAACCAAGCCCTTGGTGGCGGACGATTCGCTAGCAATCAATACAGACAGAGGTTTTATTTTCTTCACACCTTTGTAATCAAAACGCAACTCGCCAAGAGTTGGCTGCACCGGCACCAAGCTAAGGGAATCGGGGTTAATCGGAGAATCAAGTAGCACCTCGTACCACTGACCTTTCGCATCGACGACAAAGCGATTAAATGGCTGCGAATGCTTTTGCTTGCCAATAGTCAAAGCATCAGGGCGCCAAAACCATTCGTCTGGCAGCAGGCCTTCGCACCAGGCCTCTTTCAATTCTGTGTACCCAAAGTTACCGTCGACATTGGTGTCATAAATTTTCACCAAATCTAAGTCGGTATCAAATTCACGCACGGACGGCGTGCGGTAGAAATAAGTACCCGTTGTCGCCGTGGGCGTCAAATTGATTTTAATGCCCTGGTATGTCGAGTCTTCACTTCCACCCTGAATTTCTATTGCATAATAATACTCTTTGCCATTCCCATGCATGCGCATGACCTGAATAACTTGGGCGTTAGTCGTGAGCTTAAATTCTTCAGATGGATTGCTACCGGCCTCTAGTTGGAATTCGATGTTGCCGATACGCAACAAATTAATCGGCGGAGAAATACCGGGAATAGCAATAGACTCGCCAACAGCCGGCAAAGCAGCCCGCAGCCATGAATAATGGTCGTCGTCATATGCGTCGGATGCATGCACCAATTTACTGCCCGCTTTTTCGACAGAAGCTACTGCGTTAGCGCTATATGTTATTCCGCCTTCAAGAAGCGGAATCGTCTCGGCAGTTTCTTTAACAGTATCTGCTGCGACTTGCTCTTCATGATCACCAAGTACATCGTTAAGCGCCTTCAAGGTGACTTTAGTGTCAGAATAAAACTTATCTTGGCGCAACCCCAAACGATCGCGAGCTTCAATCGCAGCCTGGTAAGCTTCGAGTGATTTTTGCGAATCAGACTCTTTGTGAGCGTAATAATTAGGGTTGTATAAATTGCCAACGATGTTGTACGCTAAAGACAGGTAGTATAAATCGGACAAGGCCGTCAAGGATTCAACCAATTTATCCGCGCGCTCGACCGCCCGTGGCCAATCACCTGCTTTCTCAGAAATAATCTTAAAGTGCAAAGTCAATATTTCTGGATAGTCACGCTGCAGCAACACCGTACGAAGATCTCTCTGCTTAGTAGACAATCGCTGCATATAACGATCGTAGTTCTTTGCGAAATTAGTCTTATAGGTTTCTTGCCAGGTAGACTTGAAAATCTCTACCCACTTTTCTATTTCGGGTAATTCTGCATCTAGTCGGCGCTCGACACGAACCATATACGCCAAAATGGCATCTTCTTTGTATTTGCGCAAAGCCGCTTGCAGTGCTTTAGTGTCTCCGACCTCGTCCGCGTCTAAGACGATACGGGTGAACTCTTCAACCTGTTCAGGGTTTTGAGGCTCTGCGCAAAGAGCAAAATTAAGCAGCAGGCTAAGACAAATCAACATGCTGATATTCTAGCTCTGCCTATTTCTTACGTGACTGCTGCTCAAGGAATTTACGCTCGGCCGGGCTAAGCGAACCGATACCGCTGCGGCTTACCTTAGCCAAGATGTCGTCTACGCGCTGACTATTCTGTT
>JAQWRF010000273.1 GCA_029243845.1 Planctomycetota bacterium
TCAGCGCTAAAAACACTTAAGCAATATCGCTACATCGTCGATATATAGAGCGATGCGAATAAAATACATAGCTACCACAGTCGTCTGCGCTCTACTCGGAGTTGCGGCGACTCAAGCTTATATACGCATTACGCTCGGTGGCAAGACTCTCAATTGGTCGTCAAACACTATCAGCTATAACATTCACACTGCTGGATCTGATGATATCTCTGATAATAGTCACATCCCTGCAATCGAACACGCGTTTCAAGCCTGGACCGATGTCAATGGCTCGAATATCAATCTTGTCCGCGGCGCGGACACAGCTTCAGGCAGTGTTGGCGGCGGTGGCCACACGATTACATTTGACGAGACCAATAGCTCCGGATTCTTTCCGTCAGGCTCAGGCATAGTCGCCATCACCCCCATCAACTATATGCTCGCGGACGGTCGCATCACCGACGCTGACATTTTATTCAACGGTAGCCAATTCACTTTCAGCACGAATCAGACATCAGGTACTTTTGATGTCCAAGACATACTCACTCACGAAGTGGGGCACTTCATTGGTCTTGACCACTCGCCGGTAGTTAGTGGCACGATGTGGCCTTACGTGTCTCGAACTCAATGGCTACATCGCTCGCTATCACAAGACGATGAAGCAGGAGCCGTCGCCGTCGCTACGGGTTCTGGACAAACAAAAGTAACAGGAACCATTCGCAAACCTGGTTCAACTTCTGGGCTAGCTGGTGCGATAGTTTCGGCAAGTTTGACGGATGGACGCTTTATCGCGTCAACCACCACTAACAGTAATGGTAACTTCACTCTACGTGGAATGCCAGCTGGTGATTACTACATCCATATCGACCCACTTGAAGGGGGCATGTCGAGCGCCAACCTAACGAGTAACTCGAGCATCAGCACTGCATTCGCGCCCACTTTCTACGGCGGCTTCGATAACCCGACATTGTTTTCGCTCACCTCTGGAGCGCAGCTTAGCTGCGGCATACTAACGGCTAATGACGACATCGCAATGTACGAGAGTGCTAGCAGTACCACTTTATTGCAGCAGGGCACATCCTCTTTGGTCACGATCTACGGCAGTAGCATTCCCGCAGGTACCACCATGGTTGCCAAGACAAATGAGCTGACCATTAGCAATATTACCAGCAACTCAAGTTATGTTCGCGCCACAGTAACAGCGAATTCGGCCGCGATGGTGGCATCTTACAATTTATACATCAAATCACCAGATGGTGATTTCGAAGTGGCTCCCGGAGTAGTAGAGGTTATCCAGCCCGCGCCTAATCTCGCAGCAGTATCGCAATTCAAAGTTTCGTCGATAGGCGGCGAAACCATCACACTCTCAGGAACTAGTTTCCAGGACGGCGCATTCGTCCTCTTTGGTGGTTACGAATCTGATGAAGTAACATTCATCGACAGCAACACTCTGTCAGTCGTCACTCCGGCTGTGCCATTATCTATAGTCGACGTCGCCGTTCACAATCCGGACGGCCAACAAACTGTGTTGAACGATGGCATTGCATTCACTGGACAAGCGGTGTTCACGCAATCGTGGCCAACCAAAGGTCAATCTGCAGGAGGCACCAATGTGTTTATTAACGGCGACAACTTCAATCCGGTTTCAAAGTTCTACATCGATGGCCAGCAGGTTTCGTTTACTTTTAAGAGCGCCAAAATAGTGCACCTCCAAATGCCGGCGCACGCTCTCGGTAGTGTTGAATTGACGATCGAAAACCCGGCATCATCTGATTTGATAGTCAGTGACTTCTTTGAATTCGTTAGTGCTCCCGATCCTAGTATCAGCAGCTTCACT
>JAQWRF010000317.1 GCA_029243845.1 Planctomycetota bacterium
CGCTTCGTGGGGATGGTGGACTGAAAAGCCACCAGCTGAAAAATACGAAACGATGGTTCATAAGCGCTTAACCTCGCTGCCAGCATTAGCGGGCACTTGTGTGCATGACGCTATCGAGCATTGGTTTAATCTCAAACGCGATGGTGTCGACATGAGCTCCTCTGACTTGCTCGCCGAAGCAGTAGATAATTTTCGCGACGGATGGCGCGAGTCCTCCACCGATGCTTGGAAGGAGCGACCCAACAAAACCGTGCACATCGATGAGCATCATTACGGCAAAGAGATTGCCAAAGAGCGCACCGACAAGGCCCGCGAATTGCTTGAGCGCTCAACGCGCTATTTCGTAGAATCAGAAGACTGCCGCCCGGCCCGCGAGGCGCACCCGGACAATTGGCGCTCACTTGAATCTATGGACACCTACATGTTTTTGGGTACTAAAATTTATGCTGTGCCAGACTTTGCTTATGTCGATGGCGAAACGCTTCACATTTGGGACTGGAAAACAGGAAAGCCGCGCGAAGCCGATAACTTCCAACTTCATTCTTATGCCCTATATGCTTGCGAAAAGTGGCAGAGTGATCCTGAGCACATTGTTTTGCATGCCGCATATTTAAACGAAGAAAAAATAATAAGCACAGAGGTTCAGGTGCCAACCATGCTTGATGTCCAAGACCTAATGTCAGCGTCGGTAAAAGACATGATGGAAGTACATTATGACCCCGATGAAGATCCGGTCTTAATGGACAATTGGCCCAAAACGAAGGACGAAAAAAAGTGCAATTGGTGCCGTTTCCGCGGTATTTGCCGGGATATTTGTTAAATTATGGATTTAGGAGACCTTAGACGCGAGTACATAACTAAAGGAATTACACGAAACGCTTTAGATTCGTGTCCCTTTAGGCAGTTCGAGGTGTGGTTTACTCAAGCGCAGCAGTCTGAGATTAATGACCCAAGCGCGTTTAGCTTGGCGACAGCCAGCGCAGCCGGCCAACCAACCTTGCGCACGGTACTTTTGAAATTATTTGACAAAAGTGGCTTTGTATTTTTTACAAACTACAACAGTAAAAAGGGGCAACAGCTTGACGAAAACGCTCAAGTCGCGATGCTATTTCCATGGCTCCTATTAGAGCGGCAGATTAAAATAACCGGCATCGCTGAAAAGATTTCAGTTGAGCAGTCAGCGCAATATTTTGCATCACGCCCACGCGGCTCACAACTTGGTGCCTGGATTTCAGAACAGTCAGACCCATTGCAATCCCGCAAAGTTTTAGAAGACAAGTTCGCGCAGGCCTTGCAAGATTTATCGGGCAAAGACGTTCCGATGCCAGAATCGTGGGGTGGCTACAAAGTAGTTCCGACCAGCATCGAGTTTTGGCAGGGTCGCGAAAACCGTTTACACGACCGCTTCCGGTATGATTTAAGCGAAGCCAGCGAGTGGGGAATTACTCGCCTTGAGCCTTAAACTAGGGCAAGTAGCACGCGCAAAGCGGCGAATTTGTGCTAGACTTGACAGCAGCCTCCATAAAAATAATCCCTTTAATCATGAATTTTCAAAAAACACTCGTTTTGCTTTCAGCCCTTTTGCTTTCAACGCCCGCTTGGTCTCAGACCAATCAAGAGCGCTGCGGCACTCCAGCGCGGGACCTACTAGTCCCGCCTAATATCCTGTCACCCTCCGATTGTGGCTATTCTACGAATAGCCCTAACTCGCAATATGACCCGACTTTCATTTATGAAATCCCGGTTGTTTTTCACGTGATACAAAACACTTCGGGCTCGGGGTATTTAAGCCCCTCTCAAATTCAGGATCAAGTTGATATTTTGAATGAAGATTTTCAGGCGATGGCAGGAACGCCAGGGTCTCCGGGCACCAATGCTATGATAAGTTTTCGCTTAGCGACAACGGACCCACAAGGAAACTTCTCAACGGGCATTACGTATACCACGAACAATAGCTGGTTCTCCGATAGTGGTAATTATTACAACACCTTAGCGTGGGACACAAACCTTTACTTAAATATATATACGAATACCGCAGGCGGCTATCTTGGCTATGTCCCTGATTTCCCGCAAAGCGGCAATCTTGTAGGGTCAGCTCGAGACCGCGTAGTGGTTGCGTATAGCGCTGTTGGATATACATCCGGGTCTTACAATTTAGGGCGCACAACCACGCACGAGGTTGGCCACTACCTTGGTCTATATCACACCTTTGACGGAGGCTGCGGATCTTCCTCAAATTGTTATGGCACGGGAGATCTTATCTGTGACACCAACACGCAAAGTGGTCCAACTTGGGGGTGCCCGAGTAATTCTAGTTCTTGCGGCAATGCAAACCCATTCCATAATTACATGGACTACTCCGATGATGTTTGCATGTGGGAGTTTACGCCAGAACAATCGAATAGAATGCGCTGTACTCTTGAGAACTGGCGCCCAGATCTATGGGATGCCCCTCAAGGCCAAGAAGTGGTTCGACTCGGGTCGCCTGCAAACCCTGACGCTTTCCGCCCAGGGCAAACCAGACCGCCCACCGCTGGCCAGGTTTGGGATCCCATGGTAGACCACACGGCATTTATGCCTTCGGCAGTGACAGACATGATTGCTATTTCTTTAAATAGCGCGAACGTCTACCTTGCCCCTTATGGCACCTTGTTATGCGAGAGACCTTTCTTGCGCACGTTTACCAATGCATCTGCGGGCACCCCTTTTAGCCTTTCTATTCCTGCCGGTGCAGGCGGCCTTACGTTTAGCGCTCAGGCGGCCTCAATGGATTCAGCGGGTCAATTACTACTAACGAATGCCTTGGATTGCGTTATTAGCAACTAGACCTTCAGGGCCCTAGCAGCTTACTGTCCTCTGTAGAGATATCTTTCTCTGCAGAGGATTTTTCTATGATTAAACGGAAGCGACTTGCTCAAATTGCGGACGGCGCCCTTCAAGTAAAGCACTAAGACCTTCGAGCGCGTCGGCGTGATCAAATACTGTTTGTAGATCGCGCGACTCAAGTTCGAGCGCGTGCTTAAGTGGCAAGGGGGCGCCCTCATGGAATAAGTTTTCACACATCTTTAACGCATGGTAAGATTTCTGTCCCATTTTGTGGATGGCTTTTTCCAAGCGCGCGTCACCCATTGCATCGGCTTCGCCAGACATGATTTGATCTAGCGTGTTGTTGTCGAAGAAATTCCAGATTTCAACCCAGCTGACGTGCGGTTTAATATCCTCGATTTCACCTTGACGGTAATCGGTGTTTTGCGCCCACTCTTCGCAAGTTGCGTCAAGCTCAGCGAAAGAACTAATCGCATCAATTAGCCCAACCTCTAAAGCTTGCTTGGCATTTAGCAATTGGCCGGTGTAAATCAGGTACTTTGCAATTGGCAAGCCAACGCGTCGCGGCAAACGCTGCGTACCGCCCAGACCAGGGAAGATGCCAATGCTAGTCTCCGGGAAACCAATCATCATTTTTGGCGAAGCAACAATCCAATCAGCTGCTAGTGCTAATTCGGCGCCGCCACCTAAACATAAGCCTTGCGCCCGACAAACACTTGCGTAATCGTTGCCAGCCAAGGTGGCGAACACCTTTTGTCCGTGCCCTGCAAAGTCACCAATGGCAGGATAATTGTCGGCCCTTAATGAGTCTACGAAAAACTTAATATCGGCACCCGCGACAAACGCCTTGCCGTTGGCACGCAGTATTAAGGGCTTTTGGGCCAATTGGGCTGCGGTAAGCTTTGCATCAAACTGCATGATGGTTTGCTGATCGAGCGCATTCATGCTGTCAGGCCGCTGAAACCAAATGTCGGTTACGGCGCCATTGCCACAACTAGAAACAGTTTCTAAAGACGCAGCTTTATGATTTAGCTCTTGTAACATTTTTGGCAACTCAAGCCCATAGCCAGCAATTGCGGCTGCGGCTAAATCACGAGCTTGCTCGAGGCCCAAGGCGTTGAGCAATTCAAACGGACCCTTTGGCCAGCGCAGACCAACGCGGGCGCCGATATCTGTTTCTAAAACAGAAGCGACTTCTTCCTCAACGAGTTGCGCGGCAACATAGAAGGTCGCGCCAAGTAGGCGGTCGGCAATAGCTTGATATTTTGACTCGTCAACATCGCCGCCAAGCGGCCAATTGGCTTCGCCGGTTGCGCAGAAATCTTTCAGCGCTTGCCCAGGGTAATAAAAATCACCTAGCTGATCACCAAGGCTAGTTGCAGCGTGCAATGAAATAGGCACGCCTGTAACATTCATTAATTCGAACGGGCCCATGCCAACATTGAAAGCTTTCTTTGCAGCCCATTCAATAGTTGCGATGTTCGCCACGTTTTCGCCAAGCAAGCGTACGCCCTCGTTAACCCATGGCACGAAGTAACGGTTAACAACAAAGCCAGGAGCGTCAGCGGAGTAAATCGGAGTTTTGCCGATGGCTTCTTGCGATGCCCAGGTTGCCCGATAAACTTCATCAGAAGTGCCTTCATGACCAATGACTTCAACCAAGCGATTCTTCGCTGGGTGGAAGAAGTAATGTAAGCCAACTAAGCGCTCGGGATTGGCCACAGAATCAACCAATTCTTTTACCAAAAAAGAAGAAGTGTTGGTGCCAAGAATACAAGTTGGCTTACAGTTTTGTGATAAGCGCTCGAACACCGACTTCTTGACGTCCATGTTTTCAAAAACAGCCTCGACAACCAAATCGACATCGCCGAGTTTTGACCAGTCGCTAGTTCCTTCAATATTTGCGAGAATAGCCTCGGCTTGTGCGGGGCGGAAC
>JAQWRF010000328.1 GCA_029243845.1 Planctomycetota bacterium
AATCTAGCCTATATTCAAAGATTGGCACTATCCTTCACATACGCGCGTGCCGTGAGCCACTACGTACTCGCTAAACAGCGCTGAGAGCTTTGCTGCCACCGGCCCACAATTGCCATCACCAATCATGCGGCCATCGACTTCGCCTATTGCTGCAATCTCGCCCATGGTGCCGGTGCAGAACATTTCGTCGGCACGGTAAACAGCCGTCAAAGAAATGTCGCCGACCTCACACGCAATATTATTGGCCGCGCATATTTTCAGAACCGTGTCACGCGTCACTCCCTCAGGGCAAGCGCGAGTGGTCGGCGTGCGCAGCACCCCACCGTCGACGATAAAAACATGCGTCGCATTGGTCTCAGCAACGAAGCCCTGGGTATCGAGCATCAAAGCATCATCTGCACCCGCCGCATTGGCCTGCACCTTCGCCATGATTGACTGCACCAAATTGTTATGGTGAATATTCGGGTCAAGAGTATCAGGGCGGAATCTACGCACCGCAGATGTCATGAGCTTCAATCCAGCCTTGTCATAAACCGGAGCCTTATATTCGGCTAATACTATCAACAGACTCCCTTTAGTATTCAGCCGTGGATCCATTCCGGATGTCATCTTCTCGCCACGCGATAAAGTTAAGCGGATATGAACGCCATCGCGCATGCCATTAGCAGCCAAAGTACGGGCAATTTGCTCAGTCATTTCGGCGTCCGTCGGGATATCAGCAAATGCCAACGCTTTTGCTGACGAGCGTAGTCTAGCCAAGTGCGTGTCAAGCCGGAATATCTGGCCATCGTAAAGTCGCAGGCCTTCCCATACGCCATCACCACCTTGGGCGAGTGAGTCAAAAGGTGAGATCCGTGCTTCGTCGCGGTGGACTAATTCACCACCGATATTGACTATTAAATCAGCATTTCGTTCATCGTATTTTTGCAGCATAGTGACATGATAACAGTTTTATCCTAGGCGCACTCTTGCGCAAGGCACCCACTACATAAATCGCGGTGCTGAGAGTGGCCGCCACACCCAATTCTTCAAAGATAATTGTTAGCAAACCACTTGAAGATAGAGTATTCTTTGCATCATGGCTTTAATCTCATTACGACAATTACTCGATCATGCCGCTGAAAACGATTACGGCGTACCGGCATTCAACATCAACAACATGGAGCAAATGCTCGCAATCATGGCTGCTGCCAAACGATGCGACGCACCGGTAATCATGCAAGCTAGCCGCGGCGCACGCCAGTACGCTAACGACACTGTGCTAACGCATTTGATTCGCGCAGCCGTTGAGATGTATCCGGAAATTCCCCTGTGCATGCACCTCGACCACGGCAATGCGCTTGACACCTGTGAATCGGCAATTGAAGCAGAATTCTCATCCGTAATGATGGACGGTTCGCTCGAGGTCGATGGTAAGACCCCTGCTAGCTACGAATACAATGTTGATGTCACTAAATCAGTGGTTGACGCCGCTCACAAAGTTGGCGTATCCGTAGAGGGAGAACTTGGCTGCTTAGGCTCGCTCGAAACAGGCGAAGGCGAGAAAGAAGACGGCCATGGCTTCGAAGGCGCGCTTTCGATGGACATGCTTCTTACCGATCCGGTACAAGCCAAAGACTTCGTTGAAAAGACTGGCGTCGATGCCCTAGCGATTGCAATTGGTACTTCGCACGGTGCATACAAGTTTACACGCGAGCCAACAGGTGACATTTTAGCGATGGACCGTTTGGCTGAAATTCACGCGGCAATCCCTAACACTCACTTAGTGATGCACGGATCCTCATCAGTGCCGCAAAACTTGCAAGATCTGATTAACGAAAACGGCGGCGCAATGAAGCAAACCTACGGTGTGCCTGTTGAAGAAATCGTTAAGGGCATTAAAGTTGGTGTGCGCAAAGTGAATATTGATACGGATAATCGCATGGCGATTACTGCTGCGATTCGCAAGGTATTCCAAGAGTCACCCGAGGCTTTCGATCCACGCAAGTATCTGACCCCAGCGATGACGGCGATGACCGAGGTTTGTATGCTGCGCTACGAAGCATTTAACACCGCTGGCCAAGCTGGCAAGATTAAAGCGATTTCTTTGGCCGATATGGCCGCGAGTTACAAAGCGTAATTCTTAAGAGTTTACTTAGCGTATCCGAGTTGCTCGAGGTTTTGTAAAACCTCGGGGCTCAAATCGGTCGAGCGAACCCGTAGTGTTTGAGAATCTAGTATCTCGCTTAACACCTTTCTCATTTTCAACAAAGTGTCTTTGTCAGACACGGTCAAGTCATTGTTTTCGCCAGGGTCTACAGCTAGGTTAAACAATGACTCTTCGTTAGCCTCAGGGGCAACAGTCAACTTGTAACCATCTGCAATCACCGCCCATTGAGGGCCAGCAACATTTACTCCTGTTTCATCAAACAGCTCTTTGACTCCTTGTTCATCAAAAATTCGACGTTGCATGAACACCGGCCGCGAAACACGCTGAGTGCTATCTGGAATCATTAGTGCAAGACTGATGCCACTAATATCTTGCATTGGTGGCATTTTTAGAAGCTCAAGAATAGTCGGTGCAAAATCAACAAGCCCTACAGTAGTATCTATTCGTTGTGGCTCCAAAGATAAATGCTTGAGCAGCAAGGGCGCGCGCACCGCGTCTTCGAATAAGTCGCGTCCGTGGCCGAAGTGCCCGTGTTCACCGAATAGTTCGCCGTGGTCGGCAGTGATAGCCATTAAAGTTCCAGCGCTAGCTTCTTGCGCGGAAATAGCCGCCATAAGGCCAGGCAGAACGCTATCGGTGTAGGCGACGGCTCCGTTGTAGCTTGCCTTATCTAAATCATTGCCGATTAAGTCAGGCGTAATATACGGCTCTAAGTACTCAGTCGGTTGGACATACGGCTTATGCGGATCCATTAAGTGAACCCAAACACACCACGGTTTGTCGTTCGGTTGGCCGGCAATCCAGTCGCTAGCTGCTTCAATGGTGTATGAACCAGAACGGCGACGCTTCAAATTAAAGTCTTCGTCAAATTCGTCGAAGCCTTGGCTTAGACCAAACTGTGCCGTCAAGACATAAGAACTGACGAATGCTGCCGTGTTGTAGCCATTGTCACGAAGATGCTCACTTATCGTGACGACATCATCGGAAACCTCAACTGCATTTTTCAGCACGCCATGCTCATTCGGATACAAGCCAGAGAACATTGTAAGATGAGAAGGACCCGTAGTTGAACTTACAGCATAAGCATTTTCAAACATAACGGATTGCGCCGCTAAAGCGTCGAAATTCGGCGTTAACCCGGCCTCACTGCCATATGCTCCAAGGTGATCTGCGCGCAAAGTATCAAAAGTAACCATTAGCAAGTTCGGCTGCACGGTCGGCGGACCGACAGGCGGCTTGCCACAAGAAGCAATAATGCCGCAACAAAGTAGCGTAAAAAGAGGTTTACTGATGTTAATCATCGTCAACACTTTAACTATTTAGAAGCCTCTAATACAACTTTTAACGGGAAAATTTCAGACTTAACACGTACGCTATCGACAAGCTCTAGCAACTCCGCCACTTTACCCTGGTCTTTCTCCGCCAAATTATTGGTTTCGGCAGAATCATCCCGCAAATTATAGAGCTCCCATTCCGCGCTTTGCTTCGAACGCAGCAGCTTGAAATCGCCATCGATAATAGCTTGGGCTTGGCGCGCATGCTCGAAATACAAAGGTCCAGGGCGCCGTGCATCCTGCTCGCCTTCCAAAATATTGACAAGCGAGTGTCCGTCTTGCTGTTGGTGCTCAATGTTAGCTGCACTACAAAATGTTGGGAGCCAGTCCCAGAAGGCGCTGACGTAATCACTTTCGCTGTTTGCAGAAACTCGACCTGGCCAACGCACAACAGTCGGCACGCGAAGACCCCCTTCATACACTTGCGCCTTGCGTCCGCGAAGGCCGCCTTGCGATTGAAAGAATTCTAAGTCGCACCCACCTATCCATGACGGGCCGTTGTCTGAGGTGAACACCACTAAAGTATTATCAGCGACACCCATCTCATCTAACTTAGCGAGGATGTCTCCAATATCGCGATCCATGCGAGTAATCATTGCCGCATAAGCCGCGCGTGGAGTTTCATGCGGAAGGTACCCTTTGCTACCATCGTAAGGCGTTTCTTCAAAGGCGCCTTTATATTCGTCGAGCGAGTCCTGTGGCACCTGCAACGCCAAGTGAGGAACCGGCGTGGCGTAAACCATCAAAAATGGCTGGCCATTGGTCTTGTCTAAAAAATCTAGGGCCTCGTTCGCCATCAAGTCGGCCGCATAATCGACTTCGCTACCATCCGGGTTGATGCTTATCGTTTGCTCATTACGGTGTAAATGGTCGGGGTAATAATTGTGCGCTACGCGTTGGCAAATATAACCAAAGAAGTGATCAAAGCCTTGCGCATTGGGATCTCCTTCCGTACCCGTCCAACCAAGCCCCCATTTGCCAATAAACGAAGTGTTATAACCTGCATCTTGAAACAGTTCGCCCATCGTTATTTCGGATTGGATGAGTGGACGTTGCCCTTCTAATGCAGGGTCGTTCCAGACATCGCCGCGCTCGTTCATCTCGTCGTTATCACGAATATAAGCATTTCCGGTGTGCTTTCCAGTAAGTAACACGCAACGTGACGGCGCGCAAACAGGTGAACCGGAGTAATGGCGCGTAAGCTTCATTCCCTGCGTGGCCAATTTGTCTATGTTAGGCGTTTTTATGTACTGCTGCCCGAAACAACCTACATCGCCATAACCCAAATCGTCGGCAAGGATGAACAATATGTTAGGCGCGGTATCCGATTGCGGCTTTGAACAAGTAACGAATACAAGAGAGAGTAAGACTATTAGCAGTTGGCGCATGGCATAACTATAACGCCACGTTAGAATTTTATCCGATGAAAACAGACGTACAAATTGCTCGCGAGTTTACCTCGCGCCCCATCACTGAAATTGCAGATTCCCTCCATGTTCATGATGCTGACTTGCTTCCTTATGGTAAAGATATCGCCAAAGTTTCCTTAGATGCTCTGAGCCGCCCGCGAACGATTAAGGCGCCATCTAAATTGATTTTGGTATCGGCGATTACTCCTACTCCAGCTGGTGAAGGTAAGACTACGACATCGATTGGTTTGGCTCAGGCTTTCACTCAACTGAATGAGTCGGTTTGTCTGGCACTACGTGAACCATCGCTCGGCCCGTGCATGGGAGTTAAAGGTGGCGCATGCGGTGGTGGCTATTCACAAGTCATGCCTCTCGATCGCATCAACTTGCACTTCACCGGTGACTTTCATGCGATTACTGCGGCCAACAATTTACTGGCAGCGATGGTCGATAACCATTTGCACTTTGGCAACAAGTTACGGCTAGATACACGCAAAATTATGTGGCGCCGCGTCATGGACATGAACGACCGCGCATTACGTAATATTGTTTCGGGCTTGGGAGGAACGGGTCAGGGCGTTACCCGCGAAGGTGGCTTCGACATCACGGCGGCTTCTGAGATCATGGCAATTCTATGTTTGTCAAAAGACATGAGCGATTTGCGGGTGCGCATTGAGCGTATCGTTATTGGCTATGATTTAGACAATGCTCCAGTCTACGCCAAACAGATGGATTGTGTGGGCGCGATGATGGCATTGTTACGTGATGCCATGAACCCCAACTTAGTGCAAAGCTTTGAGGGCACCCCCGCTTTTATACACGGCGGTCCTTTCGCCAACATTGCACATGGATGTAACTCCGTAGTTGCCACGAAAATGGCAATGCACTTCGCAGAATGGACAATCACTGAAGCGGGTTTCGGTGCCGACTTGGGTGCAGAAAAGTTTTTCGATATCAAATGCCGTAGTGCAAACCTTGACCCACAAGCAGTGGTGCTAGTTGCTACTATTCGTGCACTGAAGATGCACGGCGGTGTTGCGAAATCCGACTTGGCTGGCGAAAATGTCGAAGCGGTGACGGGCGGTTTAGCTAACTTAGAGAAGCACATTGAGAATGTGCAAACCTTAGGCAAACCACCGATTGTCGCCGTTAATAAATTTGCGACGGATAGCGATGCTGAAATTGCTGCGGTACGTGAGAAGTGTGCAGAGCTTGGCGTCGAGTTTGCCGTAAGTTCACACCACGCCGATGGCGGCAAAGGCGCGATTGATTTAGCGAAAGCTGTGATGGCGGCGGTTGAGCGTGGCTCGGAATCGTTTACCCCATGTTATGCATTGACCGATGCACCTGAAGATAAAATTCGCAAGGTGGCGCAGAAGATTTATGGGGCTGATGACATCAGCCTGACAGCAAAGGCTAAACGTGAATTGAAAAAATGCGTCGACTTAGGTTACGGCGAGTTACCCATATGCATCGCCAAGGTACCTGGGTCACTATCCGATGACGGCAGTAAAATCGGCCGACCTACTGGCTTCACCTTGAAGGTGCGCGACGTGCAGGTCAACTCCGGCGCCGGCTTTATCGTGGTTTTGACCGGTGCGATTTTCAGAATGCCTGGATTGCCGCGTGACCCCATGGCATCTCACATGGAATTAGAAGAAAACGGTGAGATAACCGGGCTAGAATAGTAAACATGTTAAATGACAAACTACAGGCAGCGATTGCCAAGTTTGAAAAGCAAGCGAAGTGGCCGGCCGACAACGACAAGTTTCGGTTTAAGGTTGCCGAAGCTAGTGACTATCCGCAAATCTATCAATTATTTGAAGATACTTTTGGCGAGAAGCGCAGTGATGAACATGTGCAATGGAAATACTGGGGTAATCCTAGTGGCGAGCCGTTTGCAGTAATTGCAATCGATATACAGACAGACAAAGTGGTTGCCGCTTGCACCGGCATGAATAAAAAGGCGTGGGTGGACGGTAAAGAATCTAAAGGAATCATGCTTTGGGATATTGCAGTGCATCCTGATGTGCGTGGCGGCGGCCGCTTGTTTCGTGACATTACTTATGGCATGCAAATCGCCGTTAATGCGCAGCAAGGTGTTAACTGGGGCTTCGGCGGGCAGTCAAAGCCAACGGTCATTAAAATGGGCATACGTTGGTTCGGATATCACATGATCCTATCCCTTAAATGCTGGGAACTAAGGTTAAGCATGCGCCCTGCCCTTGTTCAGCGATTGGGTGCTTTCGGCGGCTTACTAGCTAGGGTCACCGATATCTTTACCAAGTTGTCATCACACCGTGGTAACTACGAAATACGTGTCATTGATAAATGTGGCGACGCATTCGATACTTTGCTGCAACAGCAAAAAGATTTGTACCGTGTTTCAGTATGGCGCGATGCGGCTACCTTAAATTGGCGCTACTTCGACCACCCTATTTTCGTTCATCAAATGTTGGGGGCTTACAAAAACGATAAGCTTGTCGGCTATATTGTTTGGCGTGAATACATCGACGAAACAGTAAAGGTCGGCACGGTGCTAGATTTGTGGCACGGCGAGAACCAGCAGATTGCTCGCGACCTATTCCTTGCGGCATCGCAGTCAGCCCGTAGCCGCCAAGCAGGTTTTATGCGCATGTCCGTTGAAACGGGCACTACCACACAACTAGCAATAGCTACCATCGAGGGCACCTCTATTACCGAACGCGTCGAAGATGACAATGTCATCACTGCAATGATGCTCGGTGAAGATCCGAATGCGCATGACGCAGCAGCATACGACGAGATGGACACCGTCACGAATGGCGCGAATTGGTTTTACACTCAGGGCGACGTCGATTTCAGGGACTAAACAGTCTGCTGGCTATGGTTGCGCCCATTGCGCTTGCATGAATCACTTTTCGTCATCACGATCGACGGCATGTGGCGCGCAACGTTCGGCCAAGTTATCGCCGTAACGTACACCTTGTGACAAGGCGCGACGCATTTCGATAAAATCGGTTTCACGTTCAGCACGTGGCGCGCGGTTGAAAGTGCGGAAGCCAATGCGACCTTCGGTCATCATGTTTAACCCTAGCCAAGCGCGGTTGGATTCGCGATTTTTATCCCAATGCTGCAGTTTATGCTTACGCAATTGCTCGAGTGTATAAACCGTGCAATCCGGCATAGTGTGTGCGAGCTTAGCGCACATCTCGTTTACCATTTGGTCAAGCAAAGTAAAGTCAACTTCGGCTTTAGACAGTATCGCCTTTGCGGCATTACGGTCGTCGCCCGTTTTGAATTGTCCGTAAAGTGAACGGCCGTATTCGTCAGTGACGAATTCAGTGTAAGCCATTGGATTGGCAATGAACTTGCCATCCATCTTTAGCACAGGCGCGATGCCGTTAAGCAAACCAATATGCTGTGCATAGTGAGCGCTCCATTGTTCACATAATGTGCAAGACTCGACAGCTCGGGCGTAGCCGACGTACTCTGGCAAGTAATCCGTTGAGCCGCCCACTGGTGCCGAACCGTGCTTCGGA
>JAQWRF010000348.1 GCA_029243845.1 Planctomycetota bacterium
GCTATTAAGATCGCCTTAGGCGAAGATAATGCCAAGAAAGTCGCTATCTCTTCATCGAAGTCGATGGTCGGCCACTTGGTTGGCGCTGCCGCAGCAGTCGAGGGTATTGCTTGTGCTTACACACTAGCAAACGGTGTTGCGCACCCTACGAAAAACCTTGACAATCCAGACGTCGAAAACGGTTGTGACCTTGATTACATTCCGAACGAACCGCGCGAAAGTGATTTCAAGACTGCGCTGTCAACATCACTGGGCTTTGGCGGACACAACGTTTGTATCGCCTTCCGTAAGTTCGAGGGCTAAGCTAATGAGTCTTCGGCAAGATTTGTCCAGTCGTGGACTCGAAGATGTTTTTGTACGCGCTCAATCTGACGGCGACATAGCCGTCAAACGTTTGAGTGACGCACTTTCTGCCATAGATTTGGTGGTGCTAGACCGTCAGCGAGCGGCACTCAATGAAGATGTTGTCATCGACACGTCTACTATTTCGCCGCCGCAACTTCTAGACACGTCTTCGACTTCGTCGACGGCTAACAGCGCAGCTCTTGCTTGTGGCGAGAAAGCTCTCACGGATAACCGTGTGGCGATTATTACTGTTGCGGGTGGGCAAGCGTCGCGCCTGGGTTTTAATGGCCCTAAAGGAGCTTATCCATTGGGCGCAGTTTCTGGAACATCTTTGTTTCAGATGCTTGCCGAACAAGTGATTCTCTTACGCGACAAATACCAGTGTGCCTTGCCTTGGGTCATTCAAACAGGTCCGGGCAATCACGAGGACACCATTGCTTATTTTACGTCACGCAATTGGTTCGGCATGTCAGCGAGCAGTGTTCATTTCGTGTGTCAAGGAACCCTGCCCGCACTAAACGGCCAGGGCGAGTTTATGCTCACTGCACCAGATGAGCTGTTTAGTAATCCTGATGGTCACGGCGGGGTGTACCGCGCGATCAAACGCAGCGGCATGATAGAAACGTTGCGCGCACAAGGTGTTGATGTGCTTTACTACTGCCAAGTAGATAATCCATTAGTCTTCATGTCTGACCCGACATTTATCGGACACCACCTTTTGGCTGATGCGCAAATGTCCGTTAAGGTCGTTGAGAAAACAGAGGCCGGTGAAAAGGTGGGGCTCGTTGTCGAAAATAACGGCAAGGTGCAGTGCATCGAGTACTCTGATATTAGTGCTGAACTTCAAGCGCAAACCGCTGATGATGGCGGCTTGCTTTACCGAGCAGGAAATATTGCAGTACACGTTTACGCCATTAACTTCTTCGAAGAAATGGCTGAAGCGCATTTGCCTTTGCACCTTGCTCGCAAAACGATTAAGGCATTGGCGCCTGGCGAGTCAATCCCGTCCGACGTCGAGGGCATTAAGTTCGAAACCTTTGTCTTTGATGCTTTACCATTAGCTGATCGTGTTGTGGTTCAATTGGCCGACCGAGAGTTTGAATTTGCTCCGGTTAAGAATCGTACGGGTTCCGATTCAGCCGCGACTTCGCGTGCTGCACTAAGCACTCGCGCTAAGCAATGGTTGTCCTCTATCGACCGCTCGTGCGACTATAGCGACCAACAAATAGAGCTTAGTTCCAGCGTTATTAGTGGTCCGCAAGATTTGATTTATCGCCAACAGCAAATCAACGACGGGCATCAACAATTGGCCTGTTCCTGTGGCAATAAGTTAATAACTTTGGCATAATATGCGCCATTGAGATGCCGAAGTGGCGGAATTGGCAGACGCGATGGATTCAAAATCCATTTCTCGCAAGAGAGTGAGGGTTCGAGTCCCTCTTTCGGCACCATCTCAGATTATGACGTTTTCCGTACACCCTGATAACTTGCAATCGCTAGCTGAGCTAGGCTTTCGCACAACTTATCACCGCTTACGTGGGGTTCGTGGGGTTGTCGCAGGGTGGATTGAAATTGGTATCCCCGAAGATCAGAAGGCACGCATTCTAGCCAACTTAGCTCAAGAGCAAGTACTGTTACTGCGCCTTGACGAAATGCACCAAGCATGCGTAGAAACAATTTCAACAGCCGATGCCATCGTCGGCGGTAAACCAGAAGTCTTCTTGGCAGCTACCTTGAAGTTAGGCACACCAGAAGAGGGCGCGGAGTTAATGCCCAGTGTGCTAGAGCCCGAAGTAGCCTTAGCTCTAGCTGTTTGGTTGCTCGAGCGCGACGGTATGAATAACGATGTGCGTACACGCTTAGAAATTATCGACGGTGTCGTGACAGCAAGCGTAACCGGAAGTACTCGCAATTCAGCACCAGCTTGGCCCAGTGAATTAGCCGACTACATCACGAGTGAGTCTGCTTTTAAATTGTGCTTTGTCGAGAAAGTATTCTCTTTTCCAGTGTCTAAAGATGAAGGCTGAATATACGATCACTGAGTACTCTGAGTTGTTAATGCAACTTATGAAGAAAGTTCTTGCGGAGCCTGGGCTTAAAGATGATTTACGCGCTGCACAAGAACTATTCACAGGCAAAGCTGCACTCGACAAATCGAATGCCAATAGCTTTAATGAATGGTATCTTCTAGAGCGTGATTGTCCGCTACTTGGCGCGCCGCCCGCTGTTGCTTTTGCGCCAGCAGATACAGAAAAGGATGATATCTGGCACTGCCTGCTCGACTCCTTCTTTGGTTTGTTTCATGTGTCTTCTCTTGAGGGGCAAGCCAACACAGCGGTTTTGGAGTGTTTGTGGTCGGCGCGACAGGTGCGCGTTACTACATTGCCAGTGGGCGTTGATGTCGGCACATTGATACCCGCACGCGTTGCACAAAGCAGCTCGGAGTCCCACTTGCTGTTGCCAGCAGCTAACTTCATTATTGCTCCAGATTTGCTTGAGTCCCTAGCTAACGACTTGCGCAGTATCCGTGGAGAACAACCGCGCGCGCGACTTTCACAGCTAGAGTGGCAGCGTTTATTTACCAGTCACCAGTTGTCGCAAGCGGAAGCCGTTGGGGAAACCTTCGAGGAAGCGTTAGCTCAGGCTCTGCATGGCCAAGACCAAATCACTATAGAAGATGTGATTGCTTTAATCGATAAAGGTGGGGCTCAAGAAGCTCTAAATCAAATTGCCTTTGACACTGACATCGATATTGAACCACTGCGCAGAGCAATGGCATTGATGGACAGTGCCGAAGAAAAGAAAGCTAGTCTCTCAGAAGACATCGAGGACGATGCTGTACAGGCCATCAGCGATTTCTTAGACAGAGACTCAAGCGGTAGTAACCTTGAGCAAGCATTTGGCGATCTTGAGCAGCAACTCGGCCTTGAGGCAGGGGCAACAGGCTTGCTCAGTGAACAGTCTGAGGCTACTGGCATCGATGCATTGCCCGGCGTTGAAATGTGGTTGCGATCCTATTTGTTCGACTGTGAAGTCGGCGGTATTGCCGTTAGTGATGAAGCGGGTAAAGAAATAGAGCGCTTCTTGAACTATTGCTCGGAAACTGTTGGGGAAGAAGAAATTGATCCTTATCAACTACCGGCATCCACGGTGTTGGCGTATATGATGGGCGCTGAGAACCTTGAAGATTTACAGCTCAAAATAGCTCACCTAGACTCCTTCGTTCATTGGCTGTGCCACGAGCAGGACTCACCGCTTGAGAGCATTACAC
>JAQWRF010000291.1 GCA_029243845.1 Planctomycetota bacterium
AGTATCCGGCTTAACAAAGTCGCGCCACCGCTAATCATCGAAAACAGGGTATCCGTAAATCCGCGGCGCTTCATTCGCCGCCCAATAACGACATTCATCGCATGGATGCTTTTCCCTTTGCTCTATCGCTTCGGGGTCTCATCTAAGCGGTTAATGCGGTGGTATGGGTGAGAAGGTTGTTGTAGGCTAGTTTGCATGACAGATTTAACACGCCGTAAATTCCTGCAAGCCACTGGCGCCTCACTTGCAACGACATCATTGCTGGGTGCCGCCACATCGACGCCGCCGTTACCTTCATCTGGTAATCATGAAGGAGTGGTCATATCTTCCGCCAACGGTATAGAAACGGTGAATATCGCATACCAGTTAATGAGCGAGCAAAACATGCGCCCGGTCTCTGCTGCTATTCGCGGAGTTGCAGTCGTTGAGGCCGACCCTAATGACATGTCCGTTGGTTACGGCGGACTTCCTAACGAGCGAGGTGTGGTGCAACTGGATAGTTCTTGCATGGACGGCCCGACGCACAATGCTGGTAGCGTTTCTTGCATTGAAGACATCATGCACCCGGCACAGGTTGCCGAATTGGTCATGGATCGCACGGACCACATTAACTTAGTGGGCCAAGGTGCTCGACAATTTGCTATCGACCACGGTTTCAAAGCCGAAGACTTGCTCACCGAACGTGCGCGAGAAATTTGGTTGAAGTGGCGCGCGAAACGCACTGACGATGATCGCTTGTGGCCTCTTGGCGACACCGTACCAGCCGATCCGTCCTTAGCCGACGAGCCGCGCCCATGGGGCACCATTCACTGTTCGGCGCTTAACGGCGCTGGTGATGTTGGCTGTTGCACAACGACAAGCGGGCTGTCCTTTAAAATACCAGGTCGCATTGGCGATTCACCCTTAGTCGGCGCAGGAATGTATTGCGATAACGAAATAGGTTCAGCCGGAGCAACCGGCCGCGGCGAAGCAGCCATTATGAGTTGCGGTTCTATGTTAGTAGTCGAACGCATGCGCGCTGGCGACAGCCCAGAACAAGCTTGCCTATACGTATTGAAGCGCGTTGCCCAACAGGCACAACGCGCTTCAAAGTGGCAACCAATGCTTTATAAGGATGGAGCCCCTAATTTCGGATTGACTTTCTATGCGATTCGCAAAGACGGAACTTACGCCTCTGCTAGCATGCGCGGTAAGCCAGGTAGCAGCAAGTTTGCTGTTGCCGACAAGAATGGTGCACGCCTAGAAGACTGCGCGATAGCTTTCGCTTAGTCTTGATTGTTTTCGTAAAGGTGTTCTTCTGTAAGAATGTGGTATTGATCAACCGCACTAATCAGGTGGTCACTCATGGATTCTTTGAATGAACAACATTCGAATTTAACACCTTTGGCTTGAATGAGTGGCGCAACATCTGCGAACACACCATTGCCAGAAACTACAACAATCACGTCTACTTTATCGGCGATGCGGAGCATTTCCATGGCCATGCCTAATTCCCATTCCGCTTTGCGTGAGCCGTCTCCGCGTTCGATAACTTCGCGCTTGCGAACTTCGAAACCACAGTAACGTAGGTGGTCAGTAAAACCAATTTGATCGAGTCCATCGCGTTCGATAACGTATGCGAAAGCACGAGTCAGGCGACGGTTGCGCACGCAAGCACGTAGCATGTGAGCGTAAGACAGGTTGCTGCCGAAAGCCTTCTTTGCCGAGTGGTACATGTTTTGCACATCTACGAAAACCGCAATATTTTGACGCTTCAAAAAACCGCCAGGTGCGGCATAGCCACCATTGGAAGGAATACGGCCTGTTAGCGGATCAAGTGCAAGCGCGCGACGCAAGCGTGCGACTTCGTCTTGTAGGTCATAAAAATGATCTTCAAGATCTTCGCGTTCGATGGTCGCAGCGTCAATAGACGGCTGCAATACAAAGTGCGAGTTAAGCGAAGAGGCAGGTGGTGAAGCGGGAGCTGCAGGCTTAGTTGCGGAAACTACAGTTGCTTCTTCTCCGCTATTTTCTTTGACTTCTGAGTCAGACATTTATCTAATTATTTAAGGGTTTATGGGGGTGAAAATCACCGCCGATATATCGGTCGGAACAAATCAAAGGCTGAACACACCTTTGAGGTTGGCGATTATAGCTAAGCTATTGATATATATCGATACTAAGGATTGAATCTAACAAGTAAGTCTTCGTAATCCCGCTAGTATCGCATTTAGCTTCAAGAATCGTTCGTTTCCCTGAGTTGTAAATAAGACGCGGATGTATTTTAATAGCAACATTGCGCCCGTTAGCTAAACGATAGTCGATGTGCAGACTAGTACGATTTTCAGCCGCTTCGCGTAAAGCATGAAAGCGTTTGGGTAAGTGCACCTGGCTAGGCTTGAAGCCACTCAAAGGTGCGCCATTGCCCATTTTGCTCCAGCATAGTTCTGCGCCGTACTCCTTCTCGATGTGCTGCAGTAGGTGAAAAGTATTTTCGGCATCCGCTAAAGCGCGGTGTGAGACTTGATTAGGCAAGTTTAAATCGCGAGTTAAATCGCTAAGTGAATTCGACTTACGCTCTAAGAGTTTGCGCGATGCTGATAGCGTGCAGTAGGTGTTGTTTTTGTTAATACGCATGTCGGCGCGCCATAACTCGCTGGCCAGCATCGCCGCATCAAAACTAACGTTATGCCCGACGAGTGGCAGGTCGCCAACCCAATCCATAAAGGCCGGCAATACAGCAGCGGCAATCGGCTCGTTTGCAACCATCGAGTTATCGATGCCATGCACCCGAATAACATGAAATGGGATATCGCATTCTGGGTTCAGTAGCAACTCGAAGGTGTCCACAATCTTGTTGTCGATAACTTTGATGGCACCGATCTCAATAATTCGCGCACCGGGCGGCATGCCAGTAGTCTCAGTATCAAAGACCACGTAAGAGCTATGCACGATTATTTTCCTTTCCAATCCACTTTGGCAGATAATTTACACTGAGGTAGAACAGCGGAGTATCAATGAGCGCAATCATTGATTTAAATAACCACAAGTCGAAAATGGCAACCGACATTTGGGTTGGCGTCCATATTCCGGCGAACAGTACCCACACGACTAATGTTGAATCGACTAGCTGCGAGACAATAGTTGAACCGTTATTACGCAGCCACAGATGTTTGCCCGAGGTTAGCTTTTTCCAGAAATGGAAAATTTTGATGTCGATGAGTTGCGCTACTAAATAGGCAGTCATTGAGGCACCAATAACTCGGTAGCTGTTGCCGAAAACGGTGTGAAAAATGTCATCGTTAACCACCGAGTCGTCAATGGCGGGCATGATGTCGGCAATCGCCAATGTAGCAATGACCAGTAGCGAAGCGATGAGTCCGCCGATCACGACCATGTTGGCGCGGGCCTTGCCATATAGCTCGCTGAGAAGATCGGTGACTAAAAAAGTTAATGGATAGGGGATGACGCCCGCTGACAAAATGAATTCTTTGCCGAATAATTCAATGTGAAAAAATTTATTGGCAATGAGGTTGGCTACAACCAGTGACCCCGTAAATAGGGCCGCCAGAATTAAGTAAAGTCGTTCTTCGCGAGGTGTCATTTCTTTGGAACAACTAATTTATTAACCCATGTTGCCCATTGTTCGTCTGCTTGCATGAACGACCAACCATAGGCCTCTTTAAGAGCGCTGCGCTGCGCATCGAGATTGGCGGTAGCGTTTGGATTGTTTTTAAGAAGGAGAATCCATTTAGCGAATTTCTCTTTGCTGTGTTCGTACATGAACACCATCTTTGACCATGATTCGACGTGTGCATTGAAAGTAATATCGCCATAACTGCGCATCTTGCCGAGACTGACAAAACCCAGGACCTCTTTTTTAGCGACAATTGATTTTATTGATTTAACCCATTCTTTTGAGTCTTCGCTGAATTCTGTAGAGCCTTCATCGAGGTCGTACATGTTATACCGAGGGTCGTTGATCTGTGTAAAGTAGTGCCCAAAGCCTACGCGCATCCAGACAGGCGCTTCGTACAAATAAAGCATATACGCGTCGAATAGATTGATAATCACGTTATGCAACATTGCGTTGTGTAAGTGACGATCGTGCTTTATTTTTTCTGATTCTGTAGCCAGGCCAAACCACATAGAGCGTGACACAGGGTTTTCTCCAAAGGGGCGCCAATCGTTATGCCAGCGTTGCGGATGTGAATTGAGTAAACCGATGTAGTCGCGCTTCATGGTGCCGATTTCTTTTTCTTTAATCAGTAGCAGCACTTCATGTTTCATCGGCATTCCGAAGTAGCGTCCGAGGCCAAGCCATTGTGGCAAACCGGGTTTGCGTTTTTCGCTGTCTAACCAATGTTGTTTTAACGTTTCGCTCCAGCCATTTTCTACAGCGTCAATGAAAACATCTTCAGCGGGCAATTGGGAAAAGGGGTCTTCCTCCCAGCCAAACATATTCATTAAGGCCCGATAGGCATTCTCGGCGCGCCACGCCATTAAGTGAATGCGCATCCATGGATCGAGCGTTTTTACTTTCTTGGGCGTGATATGCGGAAAAGCTTTAGCAAATTCAGTCAACTCAGCGAGGTAAACTTTTTTGTCTTTGACGGGTATTTTCCATGACTTGATATCGGCGCCAAAACGAAAGTGCTTGGTCTCTACCCACATCAATTTTTTGTTGTCAATGCGTTTGCTTATTTCTTCGCTATCGGTGGTAAAGAACAAATAAGGGCCATGGCCGACAACGCCCGCTTGCTGCATGCGCTCGGGGCTATTAGCACACATCGTGCATTCTGATTCGGTGGCTTGCGCCCCAAATAGTGCTAGGATTACAGCAGATAAAATCATATTTTATCTGACCAGCTGTTTGCGAGTTCTATAAGTTCCGTCATTGACGGGCGGAGTAAAGGTCCTTCTCCGGCAACGACAACCCGACAAGCATTAATCGCGCCTAGGCGTAAGGCCGTATCGCTGTTGTTTAGATTGTCAGCTAATAGGTTGGCATTCTCTTTGACCCCAAAAAGTTCGAAGAGGTGTAAGCCAAGCAAACGTGATTTCTTGTTAGGGGTAGTCAGCTTTTCTTCAATAATCGACGACATTATCCCTCGCGCCATTCCTGAAAAATCACGGCGCAGTTGTTGCTTGCTGTCTTTCCATCGCGTATCGATGATTTGGATGCATGCTGCAACAACGGAATCATCACCGCGCCTTATCAGACCACGCACGCAGTGATACTGCACTTCTTCGCTGTCGT
The DNA here is from genome assembly GCA_029243845.1 of Planctomycetota bacterium. Lineage (GTDB taxonomy): Bacteria > Planctomycetota > UBA1135 > UBA1135 > UBA1135 > JAPKEZ01. The sequence goes on from JAQWRF010000291.1 coordinate 5,240, forward strand.
TTTTTAGATGAGCAAGCAGTACCTCCGAACTGTCGTCGCGCGCACTGTCTGCCCAGCGACTCATAAGGTAGATGTAAACTTCGGTCGGTGTTTTCCTGTTGCACAAATCAAGGGCAATATGCAGATCGTCATCCAGCAAAATAGAATCGAGCGCCACTGTTAAATACAATTGGCGATCTGTTTTTGCCATGCGTTGAAACGAGGTCAAGCATTTAGGGATGGCTCCTTCGCCGACGGCAATTAACTGCTCAACGCCACCACTAACTTCGTTTATGTCGTCTTCTTCATTGATGACGCCTTTTTCAATTAAGCGTAAAGCGGTCATCATCGATTTATTCTCTTTTGATTTCAGTCGCGCAAACTTAACTTTTTGCACTACTTGATCGTTGGCAGGAGCATCGAGCTCTTGGCCGAAGATGTGCTGCGGCAAGCACAGCAATGCGATAGCCATAATGAGAAAATGGAGTATTGATTTATTCACGAGACGTTTTATTGCGAAATTCGTACGGTAAGCACGAGATTAGCTTATCACTGCCAAGCAGCGGTGCGTATTGCCATTGCTGGCGATTGGCGCTGTAGATAGTGGCGTCGGCAATCTCTATTTGAAAGACATCAACATCGACACCCGCCGTGCTGCGTTGCCCATATTCGCGCGTGTTGAGAAAAACGATCGACCAACCCGTTGAATTATAGATAGGTGGCGACCATTCGCCATTCTCGAGAATGGCCACGGCGGCGGCGACACCCGTACCAAGCTGGCTGGGAGTTGGGGCAGCCGTCTTCTTCTGGTGCGCCAAGTCCTTTAATTCGGCCTCCAACAATGCTGATGGGTTGTATTTTCTATACTTATTGAGGATTGCAGCCAGCCGTTGGAATGCTTCCTCGCTTGCTTCTGCATGTGATTGGTGCAGGATTTCTGCTTCTGCCAGGCCATTCATTAAAATATGCGAGCGTAAGGTCGATTCTCCATATTCTGGGAAAGAATGCTGCAATTTTTCGGCTATGTTGTCGATAGTATGCGCGTAAATAATTGTGTCACCAACTTGAAGATACTCGTCAGGTTGTGCACAGCCTACAAAACTGACAACTAATAGGCAGCAAGCGCTCAGCCGAGCTAAAATGTAGGGCAAGTTAGCCCTCGTTAACGTCCTTAACAACATCACAACCATGATTTTACCGTTTCTACTTACTTTCGCAGCTCTTTCTCCTGCTTCATTCGCACAAGACCCATTTTCTGGCGCCGCCCAAAAAGACGAAGCGGCAACACCTACAGTGGTGGTGCGTAGCATCGATGTCAGCATTGAAGAGCAGATGACCCGTGGTTTGATTTATTCTTGTGGCTCTCGTTACATATTGCAGAGAACCTTAAGCGAATTACTGAACGATGAAATTGCTCGCCGACGCGCAGCAAATATTTTCGTTGGCGATGTCGATATTCTTGAAGAAGACATTGATGCTCAAATCCAAAAGCGCATTGACTTGGTGCTCAACCAAGACCC
>JAQWRF010000371.1 GCA_029243845.1 Planctomycetota bacterium
CCAACTTCGACGAGCATGCCGAGGTGCCCTCAAGCGATGGTTCGCGCGCAAGCCTTGTCGCGACTTTGGCAGCAAGTGGCCTTTGGCCAAATTTGCGCCAGCGCCCGTTTGATAAGGTTGCTCTGTCTAGCACCACGCCGCAAGCTATTTTCGTCACTGCAACAGACACTAACCCACTAGCTGTCGATCCACTGCATTTAGTAGCGGGCCGCGAAGCGGATGTGCAAGCTGGCCTTAAAGCGATGCTTACCTTGTCAGGCGGAAAAGTTTACTTCAACACCGATGGCGCCAACGATTGGTCGGCGTTTCTAGTTGAAGGCGTAGAGCAACACGGTTTTAAAGGTCCACACCCTGCGGGTAACGCGGGCGTTCATATTAATGCTTTACACCCCGTTAACCTCGAGCGCAATGTTTGGCACGTCGATGTGCAAAACCTCGCCGACATGGGTGCGTATTTAAATTCTGGCAAGGTGCCAACTGCACGCAAAGTTGCCGTTGTCGGACCGGCTGCGTCCAAAAGCGAAATCGTTGAAACTCAGCGCGGCGCGAGCATGAATGTATTTAGCAGCTACGCAAATTCAACAGTGCGTTTTGTTTCTGGTTCTTTACTGGCGGGTGCTACGGCTAACCCTGGCGAGGAAAAAGGTTTCTTGGGTCGCTTTGCTCAACAAGTCTCCATCGTGGACGATACGCCTGAGCGCGAATTTATCAACTGGATGAAGCCAATTGGCTCACGTTGGTCAATGAGCGGTACTTACTTAGCGAAGTTCGTTAAGAAGTCGTTCACCACCGATACTGACCTTAATGGTGGCGAGCGCGCCATTGTACCGATTGGCTCTTACGAGAAGGTAATGCCATTCGACATCATGCCGACGCAGCTCATCAAAGCGCTTGCGTCTAACGATGTAACCATGGCCGCAAAACTGGGGGTCTTAGAGATTGTTGAAGAAGACATCGCTTTGTGCCAATACGTTTGCCCATCAAAAGTCGACATCACTGATATGTTGCGCACCATGCTTACTCTAATTGAAAAAGAGAGCTAAATGAAATTTCTACGTAAAAAACTAGACGCGGTTGCACCTTTGTTTGAAAAGGGTGGCAAGTTCGAAAAGTATTACCCGCTTTACGAAGCTGGCGATAGTTTTATGTTCTCGCCGGCACACCGCACGCAAAGCGGTCCTCATATTCGTGATGTAATTGATATTAAGCGTACGATGACTATGGTGGTTATTGCACTGATGCCAGCCATCTTGTGGGCCATCTTCAATCATGGTTATCAAACCATGTTGGCGAATTCAGATTACGGCATCACTGCTGAAACGGCGATTACGTCGGGCATCGTTTGTGATGCGCTATGGATGGGTTTACTGAAGTTTTTGCCAATCTACATCGTGACTGTTGTCGCAGGTGGCGTAGTCGAGGCTATTTTCTCAGTTGTGCGTAAACACGAAATAAACGAGGGTTTCTTGGTTACTTCGATGTTGTTCCCACTCATCCTACCTGCTTCGATTCCGCTATGGCAAGTTGCCGTTGGCATCATGTTTGGCACCTTAATCGGTAAAGAAGTTTTCGGCGGCACTGGCATGAACATTCTTAACCCAGCGCTAACGGGTCGACTGTTCTTGTTTATTGCCTACCCTGCCCAAATCTCTGGTGAGGTCTGGAACATCTACCCGAGTGTCGAGTCTGGATTGCAAGTCGATGGCCACACTGGCGCGACTGCCCTTGCCGAGTTCTACAACAGCGGGACAGCTGCCCTCAACGATATAAACTGGATGGACTCCTTCCTGGGGTTAACCGGTGGATCCTTTGGCGAGATGTCAACTTTAGCCTGCCTCCTCGGAGCGGTCATTTTGATTGCAACTGGGGTGGGTAGTTGGCGCATCATGCTCAGCACCTTGCTTGGCATGATCGGCATGACTTACGTGCTTAACTTTTTCTCGCCGAGCGCCGATCACTATATGGCCATCGGCTGGACATGGCATTTGGTTGTTGGAGGCTTTGCCTTCGGTACCGTATTCATGGCGACCGACCCGGTGTCCGCCACGCAGACTAACACCGGTAAGTGGATTTACGGCGCGATGATTGGCATCCTTACCATCATCGTACGCGTCTTGAACCCCGCATATGCCGAAGGCATGATGATTGCCATTATCTTCATGAACATCTTCGCACCGACAATCGACTACTACGTAGTTAAGGCAAACATTACTCGCCGGGAGAAGCGTCTTGGAATTCAGTAACAAATACATCCTGGGCTTTGCTCTAATCTTGTGCTTAGTCTGCTCGCTGGTAGTGTCGACTACTGCAGTATTGCTCAAAGACAAGCAAGAGGCCAACATTAAGCTCGATACGCAGATTCAAATCTTGCGCGTGGCAGGCCTTATTGGTGCGACTGAGAAGCCAAGCGTCGATGAGGCTGACAAACTCTATACCGAGAACATCGAGGAACTCAGCGTCGATACCGCTAGCGGTAACATCCTTGGGCCAGGCAAGCTGAACTCAAAATTGTTCATTAAGGCGGTCAAAGAAGGCATGCCAGAAAACTATACCATGTTAAAGGTTACGACGCCCGGCAAAGAGAGCTACGTGTTCTTGGTTTGGGGCGGAGGATTGTGGTCAACAATGTATGGCTACATCGCTTTAGAGCCAGACAAAAACACGGTCAAAGGTTTGACGTTCTACACGCATGGCGAAACTCCTGGCCTCGGCGGAGAAATTGATAGCGATTACTTCAAAGACCAATGGCCCGGCAAGAAATTATTCGATGCCGATGGCGTAATGCAAATCGATGTGATGAAAAAAGGCAAAGTGAAATTAGCCGAGCATCAAGTAGATGGCATATCTGGTGCAACAATCACTTCAGTGGCGGTTGGCGAGCTCTTACAAAAATGGTTTAACGGAAGCCACTACGGAAAATTTTTAACTAGCGAGGCCGAGTAATGAATGCTGAAACTAAAAATGTCCTGCTGGGTCCTATTCATCTCAAGAACCCAATTACTTTACACGTTCTGGGGATCTGCTCAGCATTAGCTGTAACAGCTAACCTTGAAACCGCTTTCGTAATGAGCGGTGCACTGACTTTCGTATTAGTTGGCTCGAACTTTGTCATCTCATTGTTACGCAACAAAATACCTGGCAGCATCCGTGTGATCACCCAATTGACGATTATTGCGTCTTTGGTAATTGTTACCGACCAACTCTTGAAAGCCTATCTGTTTGATGTCTCAAAACAGTTGTCCGTTTTCGTTGGCTTGATAGTAACCAACTGTATTGTCATGGGCCGTGCAGAAGCTTTCGCGATGGGCAATCCCCCCGGGAAATCCGCGCTTGATGGCCTAGGGAACTCTATTGGCTACGCCGTAATCTTGATTATTGTGGCCTTCTTCCGCGAGCTTCTTGGCTCGGGGAAACTCATGGGGGCACAAGTTCTTGGTGATTGGTATGAGCCTAACGGCTTGATGGTTATGTCCCCAGGTGCATTTTTCTTGGTCGGTCTAATTATTTGGGCGCAACGTTCCTTCTCACAAGAGCTTAACGAAAACGAATAATGGAACTCATCAACATCTTCATACAATCAGCGTTCATAGAGAACATGGCGCTGGCGTTCTTCTTGGGCATGTGTTCTTTCTTGGCTGTATCTAAGAAAGTTGAAACTGCTGTTGGCCTGGGTGCGGCAGTTGTGTTTGTGTTGGGTATCACCACCCCACTAAACAATTTGATTTACGAGAACTTGTTGCGCGAAGGCGGGCTTAGCTGGTTGCTAGGGGCTGAGAAAGCAGCCGAGATCAATCTAGAGTTTTTGGTTGTCATTGCTTTCATTGCCACTATTGCTGCCACAGTGCAAATTGTAGAAATGGCGATTGACAAGTTTTCTCCTGCACTATATGGGGCACTCGGAGTGTTCCTGCCACTGATTGCTGTTAATTGTGCCATTCTTGGTGGTTCATTATTCATGGTACAACGCGAATACAATATTGCTGAATCTACAGTGTTCGGCCTTGGCGCAGGATTTGGCTTTATGTTGGCGATTGTCGCCTTGGCAGCAATTCGCGAAAAGATGAAATACTCTAATGTGCCTGCAAGCCTTCGCGGCTTGGGCATAACTTTCATTACTACAGGGCTCATGGCCATGGGCTTCATCATCTTCGGAGGCATCAAGCTTTAAGCTGCTGATAATTAAATGGATACAAACACTATCTTTTTCGGAGTCGGCGGCTTTACCGCTGTTGTAATCGCACTGGTTTTTGTTTTGCTTTGGGCCAAATCGAAACTAGTTGTTAGCGGCGATGTTCGCGTAGACATTAATAATGGCGCCGACTGTTCATTCGACACTTCTTGTGGCAGCACCATCTTAAGTACTTTAGCCAATCAAAAACTGTTCATTCCTTCTGCGTGTGGCGGCGGCGGAACATGTGGCCAATGCTTAGTACAAGTTGACGAGGGAGGCGGCGAATTGCTGCCTACCGAAGAAGGGCATATCAGTCGCGGACAAGCGAAAGGAAACTGGCGTTTAGCGTGTCAGGTAAAAGTGAAAAATGATATGAATATTCGTGTCGATGAAGAATTCTTATCTGTCAAGAAATGGGAGTGCGAGGTCGTCTCAAACGAGAACGTGGCTACGTTCATTAAAGAATTTATTGTCGAGCTCCCCGAGGGTGAAGAAATGGACTACCAATCGGGCGGGTATATCCAAATAGAAGTTCCACCGCACAATATTGACTACGCTAATTTTAAAGTAGATGACCAATATCGCGAAGACTGGGATACCTTCAAGCTGTGGGATATTAATTCGACAACAACAGACACTGTCGAGCGTGCCTACTCAATGGCTTCATACCCAGCTGAAGGCAATCGCATCATGTTGAATGTGCGCATCGCTACCCCGCCACCACGCGCATCGAAAGACGTCCCTACGGGCAAAGGATCGTCATATATCTTCGACCAAAAGCCTGGTGACAAGGTGATTATCTCTGGGCCATACGGCGAATTCTTTCTCAAGCAAAACGATCGCGAAATGGTTTTCATTGGCGGTGGTGCCGGTATGGCTCCGATGCGCTCACACTTATTACACTTGTTCAAAACGGTTAAAACCGGCAAGAAGGTAAGCTTCTGGTACGGTGCACGCTCATTGCGCGAAGCATTCTACGTTGACGAATTCGACGCCATTGCAGATGAATTCCCAAACTTCGAATGGCATCTGGCCCTTAGTGACCCACTGCCAGCGGATAACTGGAAGGGTAAAACAGGATTTATCCACCAAGTG
>JAQWRF010000372.1 GCA_029243845.1 Planctomycetota bacterium
GCTTGGCGGCGAAGTCGTAGAGAACTTGCCAAGCCGCCCGCTGCAATCGCTTGATGCGCTCGGTGCGTCGCGCTTGAAACTGGCGACTAATGCAGTTTTCCCGATGGGGATTGCGCGTTATTTGCTGTACTTCTTTTACCGCTTTGAGACCTGTGTACGTGAAGCCACAATTCTTGGAATGCTTGGCGTCATTTCACTGGGATACTATGTGGTCGAAGCCCGTGCACATAATGACTATGACCAAATGTTGTTGCTGATTTGCTTGGGAGCAGTGTTGGTGTTTCTCGCCGATGTTATTTCTGATGTCGCGCGCAAGCTACTACAATAAGCGGATGCAAGTACTCTCAATCCGCTTTTGCGCAATTTCCCCCGAGGCTGATAACTTAGTCGAGTTCTTAGGCTTAGGTTTGGGAATGCCCTGTGTTGAAAAGAACCTGGTTGAAAGCGACCCTGATTCGCTGAAGGGCGGTATTTTCGCTGCCGGCGATGGCAGCTGGATCGAGGTATGGAAAGACGGCCCGCAAATGCCTCCGGGTATTATGCTGCAAGTTATAGTCGATGACGCCGACGAAATGTTTGCAACGGCTAAGGCCTCCGGGCTATCTCCGCGCGGGCCAATGATCTCGCACGGCGAAAAAGTTTATTCGATTGTTGCACCGGGTGGCTTGGTGATGACTTTTCAGTCGAAGATAGGTGAGTAATCCGCTAGAGCCATATCCCACAATTTTATTCTAGCCCTTACCGCGTCACAGCCAGCTTGATGGGCTTCGTCGATTTTCTGCTGATCGGTCCCGCATAATTCTTGAATCATCAGTCGTGCGAGATCACCATGACTACCACCATCGAGTTCAATGTGTCGGCGGAAATAAAATGCCAGGTCTTGCCACTTATGGGCATCTGTTTTTTCGAGACTATCGAGTAGGGCGATGAACATATCCGGGATAACATCTTCGCGGCCATGAGTGAAAAATGCCGCAACAACATGCGGCTTTGATGTCTTGATCGCCTGTAGTGTAGACTTCACGAATTCGCGTGCAGCTGCTGGGATAGTGGGGTCTTCAATCGCGACTAGCGGATCTTCGCCGCTGCGGATTTTCACGATGAAGTTATTGATGGGGGCAATATCAGCGCCAGCTTTTCGCATGGCATTAACATACATCTCAAAGTGAGATAGCGCTTCACCGTGTAGGTCATAATCGGACTCTTCGTCAAGAGCGATCTCGTTGATAAATCGGCGGAGCTTACTATTCGAAGTAGGAACCCAAATATTATCAACGCAAGTTAAGGTGCCCTGCAGCGTCTTTAAAAGACACATGAAATCCCATACAGCAAACACGTGTGTTTGCATGAAGAGCTTTACCTTATCCGCTGTATTCACACTCTCGTAAAGAGGGTGTGAATACAGTTCAGATTTAAGATAGCTAAGCTCAGACTGTAGCGTTTTCACGGCATGCATCAGCATAAACGGCAAAGCGCTCTTCGCGGTCTGTTATAAATTTATTTATACCAGCAAGCAAGCTCTCGGCATCAATTTTGGCTTCGGCAATGACTTCTTCGCCTGAACCGCCTG
>JAQWRF010000373.1 GCA_029243845.1 Planctomycetota bacterium
AAGCGTTAACACTTCGCCGCTTGTCGGAATGTGCCCCAGTCGATCAAAGAGCAGTCCGGCGATGGTGTCATAATCTTCGTCGTGCGGCAAATGAGATTCGAGTAATTCATTCAAATCAGACAACGCCATTTTCCCTTCAACGATTAGAGTGTGCTCGTTGACATGCACTACTTGTGCTTGCTCTTCTTGCTCGTCGTGTTCGTCTTGAATCTCACCAACAATTTCTTCAAGGATGTCTTCGATGCTGATGACACCCGCTGTGCCACCATATTCGTCGACAGCGACAGCAAGGTGCACACGCTTGTTACGCATGTCTTCGAGCAGTTCGCTAACCGACTTAGTTTCGGGAATAAAGTACGAATTACGCAGATTGTCTTTAGTGATGCAATCCTTCAGTTCGTTGCCTTCGGCGATCAAAGACATGATGTCTTTGAGGTAGGCGATGCCAAGAATGTCATCGAGGTTCTCGCCATACACTGGTATGCGCGAGTGACCGGCGTGATTCATGATCTCGAGGCACTCAAGCAAACTAGCATCACATTGCACGGCTGTTAACTCAGTGCGCGGCGTCATTGCTTTAGCAACGTCAGCTTCACCAAGTTCGAACACGCGACCAATCATGCGCTGCTCAGATTCAGACAATACTTCTTCGCTATCGATGACTTCGGCATCAAGCGCTAATAATATTTTTTCGATTAGCAACGTTACGGGATGCAACAGCCAATCGCACATGCGCCCTAAGGGTAAAAATAGCATGACCAGATGACGTCCGCGATTTCTGAGTACTAAGGACGGCACGCCTTCAAGCACAAGGCCGGCGCCTAAGGTGCCAGCGATAGCGATAATTGCTCGTGTTGTCATGGTAGAGAAATCTTGAAGAATGTAGGTGCTGACGATGGCTGCAGTCGCGACCATAATGACCCGCGCCAAACCACTAGCCCGCGCAATATTAGGGTGACGCGTAAGTTCGGCAGTCAGGCGCGTGCGGATGGCGCCGTCGAGCACGTTTGTTGGATGCTTCGAGCCGGCGGCTTGTAATAAGCTACGTAGTCCGCCGAGAATAGCGCCGAGCATCAACAACAGGATGGGTATGGCTAACACATCTCTATCATACTACAATGTGACGATGAAGGACAATTGCCAGATGATTGTGTACAACGCCGGAGCTATTTGGGGCCATTCGGGTGCCGAGGCACTTGCTATTAACGGCGGCAAGATTTGCGAAGTTGGCTTCGCAGATGTGCTACGTGAAAAGTGGCAGGCCGAAACGGAGGTTGATGCGCAGGGATTGTTGCTCTCACCAGGATTTGTTGATGCCCACACGCACCCAGCTTTTGCCACGGGTCGCGCCGAAGAGTTTGATTGGCGTGCCGAAGGTGCAGACTATCTTGAGATTGCCAAGCGTGGTGGCGGTATTTTGTCGAGCGTAGCACACGTTCGCGATGCAAGCCTCGATCATATGATTTCGATTTGTACCCTCAACTTTAAGCGTATGTTGAAGCATGGCACTACTACTTGTGAAGCTAAGTCAGGGTATGGCTTGTCTATCGAATCCGAGCTCAAATCGCTTGAGGCCATTAAAATCGGTGGCGAACGCGCTGGTATTACGGTCGTCCCAACCTTTTTGGGTGCTCATATGATTCCGCTTGAGCATCGCGATAACCCACAGGCCTATGTCGATTTGCTGTGTGATGAAATGCTGCCGGCGGTAAAAGAGCAGGGCATAGCGCAAACTGCCGATATCTTTATTGAAGATGGCGCTTTTGATATCACTCAGGCCCGCCAGTATTGTGAAGCAGCCGTCGCTTTAGGTTTCGAGTTGCGGGTGCATGCCGACCAGTTTAATAATTTGGGCGGCGTCGAGTTGGCTTGTGAGTTTGGCGCTCAATCTGTAGACCACCTTGAGGCTTTATCGGACGCTGGCCTCGAGTGCTTGGCCATGAGTGATAAAACCTTTGCCGGCTTGCTACCAACCGTGCCGCATTTTTTACGCCAAAAGATAGATGCTCCGGCACGAAAAATGATTAAAGCTGGGGTCAAGTATTTCATTGGTACCGATTTTAATCCTGGATCTAGTTACACCCCGTCGCTAGCTGAAGCCGCCCACTTCGCTCGCGTGCG
>JAQWRF010000298.1 GCA_029243845.1 Planctomycetota bacterium
AAGATGGCGAGCTGCTGCAGCATATTTCTAAGCGCAAGCTGGTGCCATTCGGAGAGACACTGCCTTTTCAAAACAATTTCCCCGGCAGTGAATATATATGCGATTTATCCCAAAAATACTTCGGATTGCGACCGGACTTCATCATTCCAGAGGGGTCTGGGCCGCTGCAGGCACGTAAGAATCTGCCGGCGATCGGCGGCGCAGTATGCTGGGAAAACGTCTTTGAGCAGCCCTTTCGCTCTCAAGCGGACTCGGGGGCAACGGCTTTCGCCATCCTTTCTAACGAAGACTGGCTAGGGGCTGATGGGCTAGAAATGACGCAAATGCTTTCAGCGTCAAAGCTTAGGTCGGCAGAAACCGGTCGGCACCTACTTCGTGCGACCAATACGGGGCAAAGTTGTGTGGTCGCTCCGTCAGGAAGCATCGATATGGGCCCCAGAATTCGCGAAAAGGCATTCTGGCTAGCGAAATTGCCTATAGTAGCCGCCGATTCCGCTACCAACTACCAAAGATATGGATGGCTGCTGGCTCCATTTTGGGCATTGATTTGCCTAATCAAGTTAGTAGATAATCTCTTATGCCAAAGAAGGATTGACCTTTCTCTTGCGAATAAGTAAATTTTTCTATCAAATTCGCTAACCATTCGCCACGGCGGACCTAAACTGTTAGTCGCGCAATTCTGCGCAATCCCTTTTAATTTAAGTACCAACGATTAGATGAGCACCATCGGAAAGTTTTTCATTGTCCTCAACCTTGCGCTAGCTGGGTTGTTTGTCGGTTCTGCCGCCTCTCTCATTAACAAAAGCGATAGCTATCGCGTTCAACTCGAGGCTAAAGCCTCTGAAATGGATGCAATGAAAGACGCGAAAGATGCAGAAATCGCAAAAGGGGCAGCAAACCTGCGCCAGTCTGTAGACGAGCGCATGCGACTGTACAGCGAGAATGGTCAGTTGACTGCTAACCTCGGCGCTGAAACCGCGCGCGGTATCACGGCCAAAGACAAGAACGACCAACTTGAGGGTCAGCTGCAGTCTATCGAAGGCAAGCTAAATGATCTCTCTAGTACCAACAGCGAATTGAATTCAGAATTAAGCGGTTTGCGCCGTCAATTTGAATCCGTTCGTAGCGAGCGTGATTCCGCTCTCGATGTTCGTGATGCTGCGGCATTAACGGCGAAAAGCGCTGTCGAAGAAGCGAACATGGCTACTGGTGAAGCGTCTGACTTGCGCCTGCAGCTAGCTCGCGAAACTGAGCGCGCCAACCAAACTGAAGCTCGGTTGGCAACAGCTGTGTCTCTATACAGCATCGATGTTACGACTATCGGCGCACAGCCTGCAATGGAAGGTACCGTAACTAGCGTCGAAGAATCAGGTGGCGCAACATATGTTGTCATCGATCTAGGCAGAAATGACAGTGTCCAGCCTGGTTACACGTACGACGTGTTTAATGGCTCTGTTTACAAGGGCCGTATTTCTGTTCTAACAGTGAACGAGTCTAAGTCAGCTGCATCAGTAGCTATGTACAATGCACCAATCGCTGCTGGCGATCGCGTGGTAACCCGTCTGTAATAGGTAAAATCATGGCATCACGTCGAAGAGCAGCAGCAAAAGCCAGCGATGGCGCAAAAGGTAGCCGTAAAGGCAAAGGTGCAAAAGCTAAGAAGAAAAAAGCACCTAAGGTTAAGAAAGATAAGGTAATCAAGCCAGGTCCGCCCGTAGAAGTCGTTCTCTGCGTTGTTACGGGTTTAATGCTGATTGTTGCTGTGGTCCTTGTTGACCTCGCAGCCGGGCAACAATTTGGTTTAGGCACTCTTTTCTCCGACCAATATCTAGGCTAGTAAAGTCCGAGCTATACAGGCTGTCTTACAATTGTGAGACAGCCTGTTCTTTTTTTGGGCTTTAACTGCGGCTGGGTTGCCTTTATACTAACTTTGGTCCTTTGACCATCCCCAGCAAAAAAAATGTTTACTTGGCTTCAAAGCAGATTCTCGCGTAATGACCTAGGCATCGACTTAGGTACAGCTAACACTTTGGTAACCTCGCTCGACGGCGACACCTTGATAAGTGAGCCGTCCGTTGTGGCGGTA
>JAQWRF010000008.1 GCA_029243845.1 Planctomycetota bacterium
AGAATCGGCGCCAAGCACGGCGCGCATTATCTTGCATATCGCGCGTCTTCGGGTTATCAAAGGGTGAACTCGGTAGAACATACTCGCCACCCGAGTCTACTCGAGGAATATTTGGATTAGCTGGCATCTGCGGTGGCTGAATCATAGCGGGAATAACACGCATAATTTTAGGCAGCACTTCGCTGAGCGGTTTCCAGTCTTTCATGCTAAGCGACCAAACCAAATCAGAGTCGCACAAAAAGTTCGTGTTGTACATCTCAATCAATTCGGACTCGCTAACGGGACCTGATTGCTCACCCTTAATGGTGTAAAACCACTGGTCTTGCGGTGGTTGCTGTGGTTGAGTGTCAGTCATTGAGGGCGCCATCGTACATTTCTTGGTTAAAGCCAACAACCAGTTTGTCGTCAACAATTATGGATGGCGCGCGCAAATTGCCACTCGGACCAAACATTTTCCCAAAGGCCTTCGGGTCTTGGCGCAGTTCCGTCAATGACGTGCAAAGAAAAGATTTGCCACGTGCGATGCAAACTTCTGAAATATGCGTCAGCACCGATTCAATGTCACCGCTCGCGATTGGGTTCTTTCTAGCATCGACCACCTCACGGGCAGTTATCGTGGCGGCGCTTAAATATGCGTCAGCACGAGTGCACGATGTTCAGCTTTTACGGTGCAAGTACCATTTGATTGCGGATGCCATGGGCATATTGTAATTCAACCGAGCTCGCAGTTAAGCTACTGCCATGCAAATTCATACTCTCGCTAGTGGCTCGACCGGTAATTGCGCGCTCATTACAGCTGGAAGTGGCGCTCAGCGCACGACTATTTGCCTCGATGCTGGCATCGCCTTGCGCACGGCCCGTGGCTTCGCTGAAGAGCTTGGCCTCAACTTGGCTGAGCTTGACGCCGTGCTACTTAGCCACCGTCATGGCGACCATTCCGTCAATATCGTGGCGCTTGCTGCGCGCGCCCAGGCTCCGCTTTATATGCATCGTGACAACATCGACACCAGCCAGAAAATCAGCAAGGGCGAGCTGAGCCGCCGCAACATTGATCGCCGTGATATTGCAGACGGTAAAACCTTTTATGTCAACGACATCGCGGTGACCCCCATTCAAATTCCGCACGATGCCGACCCCACATTTGGCTTCATCTTCGAATATCAAGACAAGCGCGCCGGATTCTTCACCGACCTCGGCAACCCTGATTCTTTAATCGCTAACAATACCCTAGGGGATCTCGACGAATTAGTACTCGAATCAAATTACGATGCCGAAATGTTGGCAAACGGGCGCTATCCACGCGCGTTGAAGGATCGTGTTTCTTCCGACTTCGGACACTTGTCTAACCTGCAAGCCGCTGAGGCCATCCAACAAGGCGCTTCAGCGCGGTTAAAGAAGCTAACTCTGGCACACTTGTCGCAGAAAAGCAATGCCCCACTGATTGCACACGAATGCATGCAACAGGCATTAAACGACAGCGGGCTACAACATGTAGAACTATTGCTAGCCCCAGCTCGCGGGCCTATTAAGGCTGCGCAGCTTTAACGAAATACGTTGTACTTAACGATATGCCACATGGCAGCGACACCGTCTTTCCAACCGATCTTTTTACCTTCTTCGTAATCACGGCCGTAGTAAGAAATGGGCACCTCGTAAACGCGCACTCGTTTACCCTTTAGCCTTACGCGTGAAATTTTAGCCGTAACCTCTGGCTCGAAGCCGAAGCGGTTTGACTTAAACTCTAGATCGCGGAGAACCTCTATCTTGAAAACTTTGTAACATGTTTCCATGTCGGTAAGGTTAAGATTGGTAAACATGTTTGACATCCATGTTAGGAAATTATTGGCCATCTGGTGCCAATACATGTGCACACGAGACATACGCGAGCCCTTGAAGCGCGAGCCGTAAACCACATCGGCCAAGCCTTTCTCAATAGGCTCGAGCAATATTGAGTACTCGTCGGGATCATACTCGAGGTCGGCGTCTTGAATAAGCACCACGTCACCCGTCACAAACTGAAAACCTGTTCGCAGAGCAGCGCCCTTACCTTGGTTAACCTCGTGATAATGAATAGACAGGTCGGCGTCGTTTTCGATGCTCTTAAGAATATCGCGAGTACCGTCTTGCGAGCAATCGTCGACCAAGATGAGCTCTTTTTCGTAGTCGGTTGATGCGCGGACGCGACGGATTATTTCTAACAAAGTTTTTTCTTCGTTGAAAATTGGGATTACGATGGAAAGTTTCATTTACCTAAGATGTCGAAAGGGCGCTCCTCATGACAGTTAAAGTGCAGTATACATCCTCATGAGCGACGCTTCTTCACGATACCAATATTAATTAGACCAATTCATTTTCAGCGTCTTCTGCGCCGTGAGTCAAAGCTTTAAGTTTCTCTTTAAATAATATAATTAATAAGCCAAAAAGGATACAGAACACAGCGATGCCCGTGAAGACCGCGTATTCACCGAAAGAAGATGCCGACTCGCCTAAAAGCCCGGCTAATTTGCTTCCCAATCCTGTCATCGCGAAATAAAGACCCATCATAATCGAAGCATATTTCATAGGAGCCAACTTCGTGATAAAAGATAAAGCCACAGGGGAAGCACACAGCTCACCTACTGTATGAAACAAGTAAGCAAAAACTAGCCAGTATATAGCGGAAGAACCTGTGCTTTCAAATTCAGCAGAAGCGGCTGACATAAAAAAGAAACCAGAGCCCATAATCATCGTGCCAACAGCCATCTTAAATAAAGAAGAGGCTTCCTTGTTTGCTGATTTACGCATAGCCCAATAACCAGCGACAGTAGTGCCCAACAAAACAATAAATATTGCATTTAATGACTGGAATATCGAAGCCGGAATCGTCTCTCCTGCGATAACACGATCCGTTTTTTCTAGGGTGTAAATATTCATAAGGCCTCCAGCTTGTTCAAAAGCTCCCCAGAATACGACCACTATCGCAAAAGAAAGGAATAGAACTTTCACTCGATCTTTCTCGACTTTAGTAAGTGGTACATCAATCTTATTCTGCCCATGGCTTTTGCTAGCCAAAGCATTTCCTACATGTGTCAAATGCTTCTGACCCATCATGTATACAATTTGCCCTAGAAGCATGCCTATACCTGCCAAACCAAAACCATAGTGCCATCCATGTGCTTCTCCGACATAGCCCACGATCAAAGCTGCAAGCGCCGCGCCGATATTGATACCTATATAAAAGATTGTAAAGCCCTTGTCCCTTCTTAAATCTTTTTGCTCATATAATCCGCCTACCATCGTTGAGATATTAGGCTTTAATAAGCCCACGCCAGCAACAATCAAAGCAAGACCACTAAAAAACGCCCACGGTGCCTCCACCGCAAGGATGCTATGTCCTAAACATAAAGTTAAGCCACCTACAAAGACTGCTTTCTTTTGTCCGATAAATCGATCTGCAATCCACCCGCCAGGAATAGATGCTACATAAACCGACATGGTGTACCAACCATATAAAGCAAGGGCATCTCCATTAGACCAGCCTAAACCAGGGTTGTCTCCCTTAGATTCAGAAACGAGATAAAGCACTAAAATAGCCCGCATCCCGTAATAAGAAAACCGCTCCCACATTTCCGTGAAAAAAAGTACAAACAAGCCTGTGGGATGTCCAAATAATTCAGATTTAGTTTCCATTACATTTATTCTCCTCTAGTAGTGATTCTGTCTTTAAAGCATACAGATTGTAAGCGCACGGAGCTATGATATCCCACATCATGAGAATCTTTCGTCATACAATCCCTATTAGCCTCTCCGTTTTCATCATTGCTACTCTCATAAGCTGCGCAGGCAATGACCCTAAACCGCCCGCTATTGACCCAGCATCCATTTCGTTCGACGAGCAGCGCGCTTTCAGTGATTTAGCCTATTTATGCAATGAAATCGGCACACGGCGCATCGGCACCAATGGTTCAAAACGGACACAGGAATGGATTACCAGCACTGTCAGCGCACTCAGCGGCTGGACATCATCTATAGATTCTTTTGTCGCCGTAACGCCTAAAAACTCACGTCGTCGCGGTGAAATAGAAGGCGCAAACGTTTTCGCTAAGCGACAAGGCACAAAGCCCGGAGAAATATGGATTTGCTCGCACTATGACACTTTTGATAAGCCTGGTTTTGTTGGGGCAAATGACGGCGGGTCTTCAACGGTAGTGTTGCTTGAACTTGCGCGGCAGTTACAAGGCGAGCAACCGCTTAACGGCATGAGTATTGTGCTGTGCTGGTTTGATGGCGAAGAATCATTTCCTCCTGTTCCATGGAATGACAACGTCAACTCGACATTCGGCTCGCGCTTTGTTGCAAATACTAAAAATGACGACGGCACTCTCAAAGACATCAAAGCTTTTGTGTTACTCGATATGGTTGGCGACAAACAACTAGGTTTGGTTAAGGACAGTACTTCGCATGGTGGCCTAAAGAAAATATTTGAACAATCTTCGCAGCAACTCGGCGATGGCAATATTTTTGTTGGGCAGAAAAAAGTCAGTGACGACCACATTCACTTTCGCAAGTTAGGCGTGCCGACCATTGACATCATTGATTTCAACTTTGGCCCTGCTAACTCGTACTGGCACACCACTAAAGATGTTTTGGAAAATACCAGCGCCGAATCTTTAGGACGTATCGGGCGCCTAGTCTTGGTGTCCCTACCAGCTATCAACGCCAAATTCGGCGTGAAGCTATAGGGCTTAGTTGATCGACGTTAAGCCTCTGATTCAATCGACGGAGGAACGGCCGCTATCTCTAATGGTGGGCGCTGCGCATCTACTGCAACCGCTTTGCTAGAGCTTAAGTCGAGTTCGCCTTCACCTTCAACTTGTTCTAGATCGACGCTTACCACCATCGACACACCACGCTTGCGCATCGTTACACCGAATAGGCGCTGGCAGCGTGCCATCGTCACTCGGTTGTGAGTGACCACCAGGAATTGAGTCGTACCTACAAAGTCTTTCAGCACGTTAGTGAAACGCTCGACGTTAGCATCGTCAAGAGCAGCGTCAACTTCATCGAGTAGACAGAATGGCGATGGGCGAGATTGGAACACTGCAAGCAGTAAAGCCAATGCCGTTAGCGTGCGCTCGCCACCGGATAGCAAGTTGATGGAACGCAACTCTTTTCCAGGAGGACGAACTGATATTTCGATACCAGCCTCAAGCGGATCTAGACCGTCTTCAAGGCTAATGGATGCTTTACCGCCACTAAACAGGCGACGGAAAATCGACTCGAACTCAACTTTAACTTTATCGAAAGTCTCAACGAAGCGCTCACGACATTGCACGTCGAGCTCTTCGAGAGTTTCTTCAAGATTAGTTTTTGCAGCGAGCAAATCGTTGCGCTCTGAGATTAAGAAAGATTCACGCGCGGCGCGTTCTTCCAGTTCGTTTACGGCATCAAGATTGACGGAGCCAATACTTTCAATACGCTGACGACTGTCAGACATTTCTTTACGCATTTTGTCTAAGTCGGCGTCGGCAGCAAAGATGGCATCGCGTTCGAGGCCAAGACTGTTGACCATGCCATCTAGGGATTGGCCAAACTCGTCGTGCACACCGCGCAATAGTTCTTGAGACTGAAGCTCGAGTTTTTGTAATTCTAATTCGGACTCGTGACGAGTAGATACCAAGCCATCGTAGCGTTGAGATTCTCCTGAAGCTTGAGAACGCGCATGATGCAAAGCAGTGGTTGCGCGCCCTACATGCTGTTCGGCTTGCTCGCAGCGTTCGGAGAGCTCAGAACGGCGTTCGAGCAATCCGCTACGCTTAACACGCGCGGCCTCTGCTTGTTCTCGCAATTCAGCACCTCGGCCCGACAGGCTTTCTAACTCTGTTTGCAAAGACTCACGCTCGGTCGCCTGACGAGCAGCACGTGCGGCCAGTTCAGAGTGGCGAGTCGTCCACATGTTAAGGTCTTGCTCGCGCTGTGATTTATCGAGTCGTGCTTCTTGGGTTTTCGCTGAATGCTCTTCGAAACTAGCATCAAGCTTTTTGAGGGACTCTTCTTTCCCGCTCAATGTTTCGATAAGTTGCAAGCGTAAATTCTCGCAGTGGTCACGCTTGGCCACAGCCTCGTGCTCGACACCTTCGGCAGATTCAGAAACTTCTGACAGCTGCGCGCGTTGGCCTTGCAAGGCAGCATGCTCTTCAGAAAGCAGAGAGTGACGCTGAGATAACTGCTTATCTTTCGCCAACAATCCTTCCAAGGCATCGCGAACAGTAGAGAATTGCTCGCGCAGTTCATCGTATGTTTCCT
This sequence comes from Planctomycetota bacterium, assembly GCA_029243845.1. Lineage (GTDB taxonomy): Bacteria > Planctomycetota > UBA1135 > UBA1135 > UBA1135 > JAPKEZ01. Next base: position 6,286 of record JAQWRF010000008.1, read on the forward strand.
GTGCTTGTTGAAGCTGCTGCTGGCAGTCCTGCTGCAAACTGTATGCGGAATCATAAGCAGAACTCGCCTCAGCCAAAGTGGCCTCAGCATTTTGCTTGCCATTACGGCGCGCCAAAACTCCGGCAGAATCTTCAGAGCTTAAGCCGCGGCGTGAATAGCCAGCAGCGATCACATCGCCTGATGCGACCATGAACAAAGCATGCGGATGCTGCTCAGCTAGCGCTTGCGCGGTGGCGACATCTTCGACGCAGTACAAGTCACCTAACCGAGAACACAACGCCTGGCGCGCAGCCAAGTCACCCTTCGATAATTCAAACAACGAAGATGCGCCAGCAATAGCTTGCGGTTCGCTGAAATTTGAAACCGGCGAAAAGAAATCGAACACACCCTTCGGAAGTTCATTGGCGTCTATCGCCCTGTCACTCCAGAAAGCGTGTTGCATACGTCCTAGCAAGTTCTCAAGAATGCCGTCCCATGGTGCGACAACACTAACTTTATCGAGCACCCATTCCGAGATGTCATTCGATGAATCTTCGACGTAAGAGCGCAAATGCTCTGGCACACCCGGCATCTCTTCTTCAACGACGCCATAAGCCTCAACGCGCGCCTCGGCGGCGGCTTTTCGCTGCGCAACTTCATGTGCTACCTTGGTAAAGCCAAGGTGTTTATCGTTGAGCGACTCGACTTGCTGCTTGCTCTCATTGAGGGTTGTTTGCTGCTGGTCAAAGCTTGCTTGCTGGGTGCATAATTCAATTTGCGTTTCGCCAACGGCGGTCTCTGAAGCAGCCAATTCGTCAACAATTTCAGAAAAGCGGCGATCGACAGCAACCAAGCCACCTGTAGATTCAGAGCGTTGCTTAGCTGCGTCAGCGACTTTGTTGTTCCAAGAGGAACGCTGCTGCAAGGCTTCTAGGATGTCGCCACGGATGCCCTCAACTTCTTGGCGAGCAGCATTGCGTTGCTCGCGCACCTCATCAGACTTGGTCTCAATTTCTGTCAAGCGGCTGCCGGCATCAGCGATATGTTGATCAAGCTTGTTCTTTTCGCCAAGCAACTCTGAATTCGCCTCAGCATCTTTTGTTTGCTCGGACACCAAGATTTCAAGTCGCGAATTATCTTTAATCACTTGCGCATCAGATTCCGATGCGCGAGTTTGCAATCCGGCAACACGCTCTTCGAGAGTTGCCACCTCCTCTTTGATTTGCCCCGACTCGCTACGCAGAGATTGGTGGCGTTCGCGCAAAGCACCAAGCTCTACCTCTAACTCATCAAAATGCGTTTCATTCTTGTCGCGCTGCTCACTCAAAGAATCTATTTCGGTAATCAACTCGCCAAGAACTTGCCTAATAGTGGTTGCTTCAGCATTGAAAGTGGTCGAATCAGCAAGAGCGAAGCGAATGCGCGAATCACGGTAGCCATCACGCAACTCAAGAAATCTCTTGGCTTTACCTGCCTGCATTCTTAGCGAGCGAACCGTACGAGAAACCTCTTCAAGGACCGTATCTACCTTCGATAAGTCCCTTTCAACAGCCTTGAACTTAAGCTTGGTTTCGTGCTTGCGCACTTTATAACGCGAGATGCCCGCGGCCTCTTCAAAAACGGAACGCCGCTCTTCAGGATTTGCTGCTAGGACGGCGTCGATTTTACCCTGCGCCAAAACCATGTAGCCCTGTACTCCGAGGCCTGTGTCTAACAGGATTTCGCGGACGTCTTTGCGGCGTACTTTACGACCATGCAATAAGAATTCTGACTCGCCTGAGGCGAATAGACGCCGCCCGACTGCAACTTCACCACCCGCTTCAACGACAATGCCTTCTGGGTCGCCAAGGATAACCTCGACCATTGCGTAAGGCGCTGCAGCACGGCCCTCAGCTCCCTTAAAGATGACGTCGTCCATGGAATCGGCGCGCAAAGCTTTGGCGGACCGCTCGCCCATAACCCATAACAGGGCATCGACTACGTTAGATTTACCGCAACCATTGGGTCCTACGATACCCGTAAGGCCACGCTCAACGGGGATGACAGTGCGGTCGGCGAAGGATTTGAAACCTTCAAGTTCAATTCGTTTTAAGTGCATGCGTTAAAGTCGTCGCTGGAGGATGTTTTTGGAGATTTGATCTGCGGCTGAAGACGTTCGCGCAGATTGCTGTTGTGTAAAATTGCCGCGGGCAGTTCAAGCCACGGCGAGGAATCTAAAGCCACTTCAAGAGAAGCGTCGCTATCGACTGTTGCCCACGAAACTTCGTAAGCGTCACTAAGCTTTAAACCATCGCGCTCTGCGAGGCGCGCACCCATCGATTGCGAATGTGGTGGCAAGGAATATTCGAGCCGCACCTCACTCTGAGTAGCGATTGTTTCAAAACTATTACGCAACGACGAGATCAATTGCGAGCGCTTTACGACGCGCAAGCGTGCGTCGGGATAAAGTATGTCAAGCGCTTGCTCGAGGCCAGCAGGCACGATTACCACGCGTGGGTGCGCATTGTGTTCGGCACGCACGGCCAAGGTCGCAAACACGTCACATATTAATGCGAGACTTTGCTTCACCCGCGCATGAAAGGCGTCGGTATCGAAGGCGTTTACCTGAGTTGCCAACAGCGCCAAATTAATGGCTGCGCCACGGTGCAAAGTTCGACAGCTCTGATCCGCTTCATTTGGCATTGGGCGTGGCGGTTGCCACTGCACCACGGTGTGCTCCAAGTCAACTAAAGCTTGCGCATCTCGCTCACTCAGGCGCATAAAGCTTGAGACAGGCATG
>JAQWRF010000013.1 GCA_029243845.1 Planctomycetota bacterium
GCATCAAATGAATCGTCGTATCCTCGAGCAGGCGACAGCGCACTTGGGAATCCCTCCTCATAAAGTTCTGCACAACATTGCTAAGTACGGAAACACCTCATCGGCTTCGGTGCCGCTGTTGCTGTCAGAGGGTTACCACAAGGGCCTGTTTGAAAAAGACAAATACTTGGTACTTGGTGCATTCGGTGCGGGCCTCACTTGGTCTGGCGCGCGCATCGTATGGTAAAAAATCGCTGGGCATTTGCTTTAATTGGGCTCTGCCTTGTATGGCGACTGACACGTCTCCTGCTTGATTTCCCGGTATGGCAAGACGAGGCGATGGTGGCGATTAACTTTTTCGATTCCGGTTACGGAGATTTGTTTTCACCACTTGAGTACGGTCAAATTGGCCCATTAGGTTGGCTGTGGCTAGAAAAGTTGATGTTTGATATCGGCGACGGCAGTTTGTTGGTGATGCGTGCGCCATCATTCCTAGCAGGCGCCGCCAGCGTGTTTTTGTTTTGGAGTATCGCACAGCGTATTGTTGAACAACGGGCCGCCTTGTTCGCCTTGGCTATTTTTTGTGCCTCTTATTACCCGATGCGTTACAGCATCGAATTGAAACCGTATGCTTTCGACTTGCTGATTGCATTATTGATCATCGAGTGCGCATTATCGAAGTCGCCGCGCCGCCTGTTCCTTATCGCGGGCATCGGCGTTTTCTTCAGCCTGCCTTCAATGTTTATGGCTGCAGCTTGCGGGCTTTACCTTTTTCAGCAGCTAGCGTCAGAGCGTAAATGGCTGCTGGTGGCGGGCGCACTGTTAATTGCCGAGTATGCATGGATGACCCACAGTTTCACTTCAGTACATGCTGATGCAGCACCGTGGCTACGCGAAATGGACATGTGGGTGACCGCCTTCCCACCTCTCAGCGAATGGTGGACGATTCCCTTGTGGCTCATCGATCGGCATGCTGGTTACATGTCAGCCTACCCAACGGGTGGTAGCGACTACGGCTCAACTGCGACGTTGCTACTGCAAATAATCGGTGCAGTAGTGCTATGGCGCAAATCCCAGAAACAATACTTGTGGATGCTCTGGGGTAGCCTACCATTTTTGTTCATTGCGTCATCGCTGCAGGCATATCCATATGGTGGCAGCGTCCGAGTAGCAATATTTCTGGCGCCGGCGATTTGCATTTGCTCCGGTCTTGGTCTTAGCCAAGTAATGCGTCATAAAAAATCTTTGCCCATCTTTGCGAGCTTAATGATGCTGATGATGGTGGGCGGAATATATAAAGATGTTGCCGAACCTTATAAATCTAAAAGTGATTTGGTCGTCGAGCAAGTTGTTAGTCATGTTGTCTCAACCGTCGGCAACGATGTCGTCCTGCTTGGGCATCTGCCAGATCGCGTGCCAGGAGAAAGCGTAGAGTTGCGAACTTACGGCGGCGGGCTGGCGCGTTTGCGTTACTTACTGCGCCGTGACTTTGGTCGAGACGCCGATTGGACGTCCGATAGCTCGCTCGAAGCACTGAGTGCTGAGGCCGCTGTAATCTACTATAAAGGCCACGACGAAGCACCTACACTTCGCTAGCCGGCACCCAATCGTCGGGTGGTGCTTTACCCTTCATCTCAAATAAGAAGCGCGATGGGTGGCATGCTTGCAGCTTGCCGAATTTAGCGCGTGCAGTACAAAAGGTCATGAGTAATAAACGTTGCGCGCGCGTGACGCCTACATACATTAAGCGACGCTCTTCTTCGATATTGCCATCAATCGCGGAGCGTTTGTGTGGCAACAAGCCTTCTTCGAGGCCCACCAAATAAACGTTTCTGAATTCAAGACCCTTAGCGGCATGCAAAGTCATCAAAGTGACGACATCGGAATCATCATCATCATTATCGCTTTCATCGAGCATCATCTCTTGCAAGAAACCATTTAAATCGGCGGCGCCATTTTTACGCTGATAATTTTCAGCGAAATTAAGAATTTCGTCGACGCCTGCCCAGCGAACTTGAGCGGTGTCGGGGTCGGGGTAACAGCGTGCCACTTCTTCGTGGTAGTCGATGTCGCTGATTAACTTACGCAAAGTCGCAACCAAATCTTCGTTGGCTTGCACGCTAATATAAGCGGCGCGCAATGCGTCACTTAATCGACTGAAGCCTTTACTAGCAGCTGTAGCTAGCTCGTTTGCGTCATGACTTTCTTTGAACACTGCGTAAGCCCCTTTGCCTTCTTCGGTGGCTTTAGCCAGTATTTTGTCAATCGTTCCTTTGCCAATGCCGCGCGGCGGAGTATTGACGATGCGCAAGAAGGACGTTTCATCGGCAGGGTTGTCAATGACACGTAGGTAAGACAAAATATCGCGTACTTCTTTGCGATCGAAAAAGCTTTGACCACCAATTAGCTTGTATGGGATATTGGCCGAGCGTAATTCCGTCTCAAATGCCCGTGGCTGCTGCGCGGTACGGCACAAGATGGCAAAATCACGGTAGTGTGCTTGCTTGAGCCCGACCTGGTGGCGGATGTCCCCACAAATGTGACTAGCTTCGTGTATCTCATCTTCGACGCGCAAAATCGAAACACTTTCTCCGGAACCGTATGCCGAGCGCAACTCTTTCTCATGACGCGAGCTATTATTTTTGATCACCATATTTGCCGCATCAATAATTTCTTGAGTCGAACGATAGTTGGTGCCTAGATAAACTTTGCCAGCTCCCGGGAAATCTTTTTCGAATCCCAAAATCTTTTGGATATCCGCTCCGCGCCACCCGTAAATGGACTGGTCGTCGTCGCCCACAACACAAATATTGCGATGGTTTTTTACGATAGCGTGAATGATTTCGTATTGCGGCGTATTCGTGTCTTGGTACTCGTCAATCATGACATACTTGAACTGCTTCTCGAGCTGTAGACGCACATCTTCATTATCGCGCAATAATGCGTGCGTATAGAGCAGAAAATCGTCGAAGTCGACTACCCGCGAACGACGTAAATACTCTTGGTACTTCTCGTAACACCGCGCAATCATAATGTCATAATCGTCTTCAGCTTCCTTAAAAGCGTCTTCCGGTAGTATCATTGAATTTTTGTACAGCGAAATGCGCGATTGAGCCGCACGCGGATTCACGGAAGTCTCGGCAATACGTAATTCACGTAACTGGGCCTTAATAGCGTTCAGCTGGTCCGATGAATCACAAATGCCAAAGGATTTAGGTAGTCCGATCTTTTCATGGTGCTCGCGAATAAGGCGAATGCAAAAACTGTGAAAGGTGCCACAAGTCACTTCTTTGGCTTTTTCCCCACACAGTTTGCGCAAGCGTTCGCGCATTTCGCGGGCGGCTTTATTGGTGAAAGTCACCAACAGAATATTCTCAGGAGCAATACCCTCGTTCATCAAATGAGCCGTACGAATAGTGATAACCCGTGTCTTACCCGTGCCCGCACCCGCCAAAACCAACAGCGGGCCCTCGGTCGTCACCACAGCACGGTGCTGATCGGTGTTGAGGCCCTCTAGAAGTTGGGATTGGGTTTTCATCGAGCGGGGAGTTTAACTTCTAGCACGGTGCTATTAAGCTAATTTCCTGGAGAACCTAAAGATCACTATGCTTTCACTCCTAACGGTCCCGTCACGGCAAATTGCGTACGCTAGACAGTCGCCGAGCAAGTGTTCTGGGCGACCATAATCACGATTTAGTAGTAGAAAAGAAGCAAGGCGGAGAATAACGCGCTTTCGTAGGAAGTAGCTTTTGGAGCCATTTTTAGAAAAAGATAATTTTTACAAGAATGTTATTTGCCTTGTTTGCAACTTACACTAAACTTTGCATAACACCGAAAGGTGCCATCTGAGGGGATGGAGTTGCGGTCTTAGTGAAAACTAGGGCCGCATTTTTTATGATACACACCATGTTTTTCGCCGCCGACTTTGAATTGTTTACTTCTCGCTACCAGGGCGACGAAGAATGGAATGGTAGCCGTCTCGCTGTACGCCGTCGCTTGCAGACTTTAGGCAATGAGGTATGCGCCGAGTATGCCACTCTGGGGGTAGCGCTAGACCGCCGCGAGTCCCTACATCACCCGCATCACACCAATGGCAAGCGTGTGCGTCGTCAGCGCACGATGATTTTCCGCGATAAGAAGTCGCGCAAAAAGCTACAGTCTTTCTTGGGCAAAGATCTTGGCAAAGACTTAAACTCGGCGCGAAATAATGTGCATATGCAAATCTGCATCGACGACAAACAGTGTTGGTGGGGTATTCGCATCGATGAATCAGCTTGGTATGACTTAAACGTACTTATTAAACGCGCCGAAGAGGATTTTTCACGCGATGAAATCGTCGCAGCCGCCAAGCTCGCGCAAAATTTTGATTTTGAGCTTAACGGCGGCGGAGCGCGCCCACTATCTGAAATGACTCAGCGTGATTGGCGTGATATTGCTGGCGGGGTTAGCCCCGGCGAGAATGCTGTAGAAATCGTGCACCGTATGCAGTCCTCAGAAGCTATTGCGCTCGGCGAAGATTTAGCAGCCACCATAACGCAAGAACTGCTCAGCTTATTAGAATTTTTTAAGCTGTGCAGTTGGACTCTCGATTCTCCAAACGGCGCTACCGCTTAGATTACTGCTCGCAAATCTATGTGCTCACGTAAGCCATCGATTTGTTCTTCTAGTTCTCTCACATAAGCCCCAACCAATGCAAATTGGTTTTGATGCGCTACGGATTCAATCGCAGCAGATGTTTCTTCAATGTTAAGCACGCCGATGTTGGCGCTAGTTCCATGAATCGCATGCGCGGCGAATTCTATTAAATCGGCGCGGTGATCAATAAGGCCTTGCTTAATGACAGCAAGGCGTTCGGGGCACGAGTCTAGAAATTCAATGTAGAGATCGCGCACAGCGTCAGAGTCGCCAAACAACTCGGTTAAGGAGTTAATGCGCTGGTGGTCAAAGGCAGGGTGCTGATTCATGATGTAGTATTGAGCTACACCATTTGCGGATGACACCCGCGCCTTCTTTAGTAAATATTTAACTCCGTAAATCTCTTCCCACGCTAGGCTTACGGCAAAT
>JAQWRF010000026.1 GCA_029243845.1 Planctomycetota bacterium
ATCCGGTGACTGGCGACGCCTACTTGATGCTTACTTGTTGGACGACAGCAATAAGCTAATCTATTCTTGGATGACCGAGGCGTTGACTGATTCGAGTAAGCAGCAGCAACTTGAAGGATGGTTAGATACCCAGCTAGCAAACGCCGATTTGCCCATCGACAGCCAAATATCACTCTTTAACATTGCCTATCGGTTTAGCGGCGACGACTACAACAGTCACGCACAACTGCTAGACAGCAACAACGCATTGCCAACCGTCGATGGCATTGCACCTTCTGCTGAATCTCCATTGCCGTTCAACTGGATTTTGCTGCATGCCTTCAAGGGCGAAGAAGATTTACTGCTATTCCAAAGTCAACACACTTTGATTTTAGTTAAAGATGGCGAGCCTCAGTACATTACCCCTTTTGATTCTAATGCTAGAATTCCGTCGCTGGTTGACAAATGCGTCACCCTCGCTGACGGATGTGCGATTCTCACAGCACAAAGCTGTGTTTACTTTAGCAACGATGGCAAATACCGGGTTAACGACATCGGCGTAGAACTTTCGGCATTCTCAGAACCGCGAGTGGCGGGCGATTTGATTCTTCACATAAGTCACGCCAGCGAAGACCAGACCAGTCAGCTACTGCTCATTGAGCCGCGTAGTGGCCGGGTTATTTACGAACTACAACTCGAAGAGGAAGCGCACTATCGCAACGATATTTTGGTGGCTGGGAAGCGTGCGATTTATGTCACCGATGATTGGTTAGCCGATATTGATTTAACGCATCAACGGCCCGTCGTCCGCGTCAGCAAACGCGAGGCTAGTGAGATGCTGTCGCAAGCCACGCCAGATGAGATTATGTTTTCAAATAGCATGACCGGTGAAAACGAGTTGTTGCTGTCGTTCACCAACTTGCGCGGTGAAGCAAACACCACCCTACTTAACGAAGTACCGTTTACTCATTGCATTCCACGTTCGTTTACACACATGCAACTGCAAAATGGTTCGCTAGTAGCATTCCTCGTCGAGGATCTAGCCAATCGCCGAATAATGTTGCACTTAGTTTTGGTTGATACCGCCGGTGATCTGATAAATCATCAGTCTATGGATTTACATTTACTAAGCGCTGCTAAACCACAAATCTCGCTCAGCCGAAAGCAAGTTATTGTTTCTGTTTCTAAGCGACACTACACTTTTGAAATAAAATAATGTCTATTCTCGCCATCGTCTTACTCCAGATTACAGCCTCGCCATCTCTCGAAGCTGCCAATCGCGGCTTGCAAATCTTGGCGCATTCTCAATTGGCCGATGGCTCATGGGCAGCCGACGTCGGATACAAGCTCGACAACAGTTACAAAGTTTGGCAACAAGATGTAAGCCACGTCGGGGTAACGGCTTTATCGGGTATGGCGTTTCTAGCTGGTGGACATGTGCCGCAACGTGGAAAATACGGCGAGGTCGTGGACAAAGCGGTAAGTTACCTTTTGCAACAAGTGCAGCAAGACGGATACATCAGCAATAATGAAACCCGACTATACTCACATGCCTTCGCCACACTGTTCCTAGCAGAAGTTTACGGCATGACGCCACGCGATGACGTCCGCGCCGCTCTGCAACGTGCCGTAAACTTAATCGTTTCCAGCCAAAACAACAGCGGTGGATGGCGCTATCAACCGCATGTCGCGGACAGCGATATGTCCGTGGCGGCATGCCAGGTTTTAGCGCTGCGTTCAGCGCATAACATTGGCATTCAGGTACCTATCAGCACGATTGATGCTGCGGTTGCCTATGTGCGCAAGTCGGCAATACGTAACGACGACCCTGCCTGGAGCCTACACCGCGATTCGCGCCCTGGCGATTTTCGCTATCAGCCAAACTTGCGGGCGCGAGCTTCTTTCCCACTCACTGCTGCTGGAATTACGATTTTGCACGGTGCCGGAGTATACGCTGATGCCGACATTGAGCGCGGGCTACAACGACTCGAGTCGCAAGCTGCAAGTTTTAATCGCCAGTATGGAAGCGGCATGGGTGGCCATTATTATTTCTATTATGGCCACTACTATGCCGTGCAAGCTTTCCATATTGCTGGCGGCGAACGGTACCGTAATTACTTGCGCTTGATACAGGGCGAGCTACTCAGGATGCAAAACTCAGACGGATCATGGCCAAACAATGTCGGTCCGGGAAGCACCTATGGCACGGCAACAGCTTGCCTAATCTTACAAATCCCTAAAGAGTATTTGCCGATTTTCCAACGATGAGTCATCCACTACCACTTGTCATCCAAAAGTGCTTGCAAAGTTTGCAGCGCCGGATGCTTGCGGTACGCGTTTTCAGAGGAACGGGCCTATTGCTCCTCAGCTTTTGCGTTATTGTGGCTTTATCGTTTTGCTTAGATTACTTTCTACGGCCGCCGCTTGTTGTGCGAATATTGCATGCGTCTTTTGTGGTACTGTTCAGCCTTTACTTACTCAAGCGCTGGCTACTGACGCCATTGCGACATCGACCCACTGCAGTGCAACTGGCGGCAATCATTGAAAAGAGCCATCGTTTTGACGATCGATTAAGTTCTAGTGTAGAGTTGTGCGCACAACACGATATGAGCGAAGGCAGCTTCTTAGAGTCGTTAGTAGACCAGGCCGTTGACGATTGTGAACAGCTTCAACCACAACACATTTTTCCTTTAAGTTCGCCATTAATTAAATTCTCATGCGCGCTGTTGAGTTGTAGCGCCTTGGCATTATGTGCCTATTATTTCCCGCAGCACAATAGTATCTTTTGGCAGCGCATGACAGGCAGCAACATTACTTGGCCTGCACAAACCAAGTTGATTTTTGTTGTAGATAACCTCAGCTCCAAAAACAACTTTTTGACATCGACTGGTCCTAATCACTTAGTGTTGCATACTAGCGACCCAGGCAGCCTAAGCTTGCAAGCGCGTGCTCTTGGCAAACTCCCTAGCCGGGTGGTACTGCATGGTTTAACTCAATCGCATGGCATGACACCTCTAGGTGGCGGAGATTTCAAGTATGACTTACCTCCACTATCAAGCACCACCACTTTTAGCCTTAGCGGCGGAGATCATCAGCAGGCGTCTTCAAGTCTCGAAGTCATCATTGGCGATGCACCCATGCTCAGCAATTGGGCGGTGACAGTCACGGCACCTCCATACACCTTGTTACCACCTGAAGATTCGAGTAGCCAAGAATTGCGCGTAATTGAAGGTTCGTTGATTGAGTTTAGCTTTGCCGTTGATGGCAACGACGTTGAAGTAAATGTTGTTGACGCCAACAACAATACTCTTTTAATGGTTCACGACGTACTCTACAGTGGCAGTATCATCGCTACTGAAAGTAACGAACTAACCATTACGATAAAGAACCAAGATGGCTTCACTAGTTACTACCCTAATCAGCTTAGTTGGCAGTACTACACCGACTTGGCGCCGCAGATTGAAGTAATTTATCCGCAGCGCAACTTCTATGCTGTTGATGGTGGCGTCTTGCCTCTATCCATACAGCTAAGTGACGATTTTAGTTTGAGTGAATTACAGTTGCTTGATCAAGATCAGCAATTGTTAACGAAAGAAATCATTGATGGTCTTCGCGCGAAACGCTTTCTCTCTTTAGATGCCACCCTGTCAAGCGAAGATATCTCTAGCATTAGCAGCCAGCACTTCAATCTAAGCGTCAGCGACAATCGCAGCCCTATTGCGAATCAATCGGCGTTGCAGACCGCTAACTATTATGTGCAATCTGCTGAAGAGGCCGAAGCGCATTTATTGCAGGAAGTGCAATCCCTGCGACGCCGGCTTGATAACTTACGCGACCAACTAGATGTTTTTGCACAAGTCGACGAGAAGGTTTCGTCCTTCGAGGTCCGCCGCGTAGTGGATTCCATTGAAGCGGCACTAGAACAGAGCGAGTGGTTGTTGTGCGAGCGAGTGTTTAGCAAAATAGATGCCAATCCAGCAGAATTACTGGCCGTATTGCGCGCCTTACTCGGCAGCAACTTTGAGAGCGGTGCGGTAGTAAATGTTTTTGCTCAACAAAATGCTGGGGTTCTTGCTGGGCGGTCTCACAATTTATGGCAACTCGCTAATGCGTTGCTCATTGCTCGTGACTACCCCGCTCGCGACTTAGTGACAGCCTTCGAAAACAAAGAGGATTTACGCCAACCTTTTAGTCGATTACGCGAAGAAATAGATGTTATCCTTGAAACCATAGTCTCTTGGGAAGACTACCAATCTGCAGTGAACTTACTCCGCCAACTTCTTGACCGCCAACGTGGTCTTTACCTGCGCACCCAAGAGGCTGTACTGTGAGATTTATTGTTCTAGTATTCATAGCGGCTTTATTCGCCGATACCGCGCTGGCGGCACAAGGCGCGCAGCAACGGTTGGCTATTGAGCAACAGCAAGTTGCGGATCAATTACGTCGGCTGAACACCTTATTGATCGAGCTTGAAACCAGCGAGCGCCAGTTGGGCAATATCGAATTAGCCGACACTTTAGCTAGCGTGCAAAGCTATATGAACGGCGCGGAAGGTGTCGGTGATTTAGTGCTTGCCATTCAAAAAGTTTCCGAGCAACTTCAGCAACATCGGAATGCTTCGGCCCTAAGTTCGCAGGCTGTACTTATTGAGCAACTGCAACTTTTGCTCGACATGTTGCTTAACAGCCAAGCTGACATCCAATCGGAAAAGCAAAAGGAACTTCTCGAGCAGCGCGCGGAAAAGATTAAAGAGCTCATCGACCGCCAGCAACGACTTCTCGAAGAGGTACAGCAACTTAAGAAGGAGCAGTCCGACCCGTTAGAAAGCGATAAACAGAAGATGCAAGAACTCCAGGAACAGCAGGAGCAATTAGCTGAAGAGACTAAGGAGTTTAATAAACAACAACAACAGCAAGGCATTAAGTCGGAGTCAGCCGAAGATGCGCAACAAAAGCAGGAAGAAGCGGCATCCGAGTTAGAGCAACAAGATATGCAGCAAGCAGAAGAAAAGCAAGAAGAGGCGTTAGACGAGTTGAAGGAAGCGCAGCAGGATGTCGAACAGCAGCAGCAACAGGATGCATCCAAAGAAAAGCAAGAAGCGTTGATGAATGTTGAGCAAGAGATCAAAGAGATCTTGATGATTCACGATCAGCAGCATTTGATACTTGAAGAGGTGCTTAAGAGCAATCCAGTGGCTGATTTGCCACGTTCGGCACGAGTTAAATTGCGCAAGGTCGCTGCTATTCAGCAAAACATTTCGTATCGTGCCGATGATTTATTACTCGAGATTGCACAAGCCGGAGCGGACAGCTTTCCATTCTACATTTTGGCATTAATGGAAGACCATCAAGTTTTGGCTGACCACTTAGCTGCGATTTCGGACACGCTCAATCAGCAAGATGTCGAGTTAAGTAAGTATCTTTCAGAGTCTTGGGCAGAGCTACTTGATGTTATTGCAACCGAGCGCGATCGCGAACGTGAACAAGCTGAAAGTGATCCGCAAAACGGAGAATCGCAAGAGGGAGAGGAAGAGGATGCGCCGCTGGTGCAATTCGCCACCGAGCTACAATTATTAAAGCGCATGCAGTTGGCGCTAGCGAAACGTATGCGCCTAGTGCAAGACAATCCTACCGGCGACACCTTCAAACGACTCATCGAGCGTCAAACCGATTTGCAACTGCAATACGAATCCATGATCCGCCGCCTGCAAGGGGCCGCCGACAAAACAGAAAGTGAAGAAATATGATTTACTGCAGCCTCCTACTAGCCTTAGCCTGCCAGAATGCCGAACCTGATACGCAACTCGACGAAATAGCGAGCAAGATGAGTGAAATTTCCGATGCCTTTGCTGAACTAAGTGGCGCATTGCAGCAAGTGGCTGACGATGTCAGTAAAGAAATCACTGTTGCTGACGCTCTAGAATCTGCGCAACAGCTAGCAGGCTCCATGGAAGAACTATTAGCCATGCTGCCTGAGCCACCGCCTTCATCGAGCTCCGGCTCGCCGCAGCAACAGCCGCAAGACAGCGGCAACAGAGATGGGCAGCAGCCACCTCAGCAAATTGAGCCGCAGCCGCAGGATGGTGAGATGGGCGATGAAGAAGATGCAAACGGCGCGGGAACCCGGCCATCACCGCCGCAGTCCATTTTCCAGCAGCAACAGCAATTTGGCGACTGGGGGCAGTTACCTCCTCGTCTTGAGCAAGCCTTGCAACACAGCGACCCAAATGATATGCCGTTGCGCTATCGCCGCTTATTAATCCGCTATCACCGTCAGGCAACCGAGCCTGAGCGGTAGGCCGCAATAGATAGCAACTGGCAATGATGCGAAGCCGCAAGTTCCGTTAATTGCAGGCGCTGACTTTCGGCGCGCTCGAGTTCGTTATCAGAAAACTCAAAAGCCAATTCTGCGGTGCCGATGACGCGCGACCGAAACACCTTGTACCCCAACTCGCGCAATTGTGTTTCAACGGATGCGACGATGTTAAGTGAGTCTAAACTGACGGCTTGCCCCACTGCAATACGCGATGCCAGACAAGGAGCGGCCGGCTTGTCGGCTACCTGTAAATTCAGAAAGCGCGCATACATTCGGACATCCTCTTTAGTGAACTTTGCTGTGCGCAACGG
>JAQWRF010000038.1 GCA_029243845.1 Planctomycetota bacterium
TCATCATCGACGTCTATGGCGGTTGGGTTGTAAAACAAGGGCGACTCGGCATATAGTTCGACCGGGGCCGAGTTAAAGGTGTCGAATTGTTCGTTTAGATTCTGTGCGTAACAGAGTGCGAAGATTAGGAAACTAGCCATGTAACATCAGAGTGTGTCTGCAAGAAGGATGCAGGGCATTTATCACTGATGTCACTATAGCGTGCATTATTGACGGCTTCGCGCTTTTCTTCACCGCTGGCCATCACAATTATTCGTTTGCAATCTAAAATCGTAGCAATACCCGCGCTAATCGCTTTTGACGGAGTTTCTTCGCCGCTTAATTCCGAATTGCGCACTCGGGTAGAGGCGTCAAGCTCGACAACCCGCGTGCGCGAATTAACGCTCGAGCCAGGTTCGTTAAAAGCAATGTGTCCATTTACGCCAATGCCTAAAATACACAAATCGATACCGCCGGCTTCAGTAATTAACGCGTCATAACCTATAGCAGGGAAGTGCACATTCTCCGCACAGATATTCACATGTTCAAACAACTGCGCATCCATAAACTCGCGAAATTGGTTGCCATCTAGATATTCATCAAGATTAAAAGTATTAGCTAGGCTGAAATCTAAATCAGCCCCGCGCAACAGAGCATAGACTGGCTCCATTGTTGAACCTGTCGCCAACATTAAATTGGCTGCGGGTTTATCACGCAGCGTTTGAGTAATTATCTCGACGGCTTGCTGTTCAATCGACAAGAATCAATCGCCAGCGTAGCCAAGGCCACTAAGGTCAGCCCCGGGGCCTTCGGTGCGGATCTTTTCGATAGCCGCGGCTGGGTTAGTTAAATCGTCTTTCATCTCAGGGAAAGCTTGCATCGCATAATCGATGATGCTGTCGCCAGTTTCGACAGTTGCGCTAGTCACACATAGATCAACCATGCGCTTTAGCTCGGCTTGAGTTAGTTTATCGGCGTGAGAAGACGCAAGTGTTTCAAAATTGGCAAATGCCATGTCATCGTCAGCGCCCGCACAACCCAGTTCAAAAAGGCCCATTAAGGCGTCAGCCCGGCTGTCGCCATCACCATTATCGCGAGCGTATTCATATCCGGCTTTGGCCAAATCAGTGTCGCCCGCGCTCTTTGCTGAGTCCGCTTGGTCAATTGCAGTGTTAACATCAGTGAAAACTGGCGCAGAATCGCTAGAACATGCCCCTAAAAAGGTGCTAATTAAAAGTAGTGTAGAAAGTCGCATTTGGATTAAGGGTTAGAGGCAGAACTGCCTATTGGCAATAATCTTACAACAATTTCATGCAATCACAATTAAAACCCAAAAACACTTCAAACTACCGAGATAATGGCCGATATTTGATGCTACGGGTTAAAAAAGCGGGATAAGTACACCTATTGCACTCCAATCGTGTAACCTATCGCACTCTTGTCATCTACGACTCCCATGCAAAAAGAATCTAAGGCCACTGTGAAAATACCTCGTCCTCTGTATCGCAGAGTACAGCAGGTAATAGCCAACTCTGGGTTTTCTTCGCCAACCGAGTTCATTGTTTACGTTTTGCGTGATCTTATGAGCGAAGTAGAGTCCAAAGATGACCAAGAATTTTCACCCGACGAGCTCGCGGCCATCCGGCAGAAGCTTAAAAACCTCGGGTATCTCTAAAACCACTCCTAACCCAATCCAAAAATAATCAAATGATTGCTCCACACGGCGGAACACTTGTAAATTGCGTAGTCGAAGGCGACGCACGCACAGCTCTACTTGCTAAGGCAGAGGGCCTAGCGAAAATTACTCTTAACTCACGCGAAGCTAGCGACCTAGAAATGATCGCTACCGGCGCCATGAGCCCACTGAATGGTTTCATGGGTGCCGACGATTACAACGGTGTATGCGACAACATGCATCTCGCTAATGGTGTTGCGTGGCCGCTGCCTGTGGTTTTATCAACCAAAGACGGCGAATCTGCTGCGGCCGGCGATGAAGTCGCTTTGGTTGGCGAAGATGGCTCTGTTTATGGTGTGATGACCGTGAGTGATGCATACCAGCCAGATAAGGCTGCTGAGCTAACTAAGTGTTATCAGGGCGATGCTGAGCATCCGGCATCTGATTACTTGAACTCAATCGGCGATACATACGTCGGGGGCTCCATCGAAGTTGCAAACCTGCCAACTTACGAGAAGCATAACGAGTTTCGTTTGACGCCAGCTATGACTCGCGCCGCATTCGCCGAGAAGGGATGGGACAAGGTTGTGGCATTCCAGACTCGTAACCCAATCCACCGCGCTCACGAATACCTCACAAAGGTTGCAATCGAGCAAGTAGACGGATTGCTCATTCACCCATTGGTTGGCGATACTAAGGCAGACGACATCCCTAGTGATGTGCGCATGGCTTGTTACCACGCTCTAATGGCAAAGTACTACCCACTTGATCGCACCATGCTTGCTGTTTACCCACAGGCAATGCGTTACGGCGGACCACGCGAAGCTATTTTGCACGCTGTTTGCCGTCAAAACTACGGCTGTACTCACATCATCATCGGTCGTGACCATGCGGGCGTCGGCTCGTACTACGGCACCTTCGATGCACAGGATATCTTCAAGCAATTTGCTGAAGGTGAAATCCTTATCGAAACACTTCTCTTCGAGCATGCCTTTTACTGCAAGCTGACTGGCGGCATGGCTTCAACGAAGTCGTCACCTGCTGGACCTGAAGATAAGATTTTCTTAAGTGGAACAAAGGTGCGTGACATGTTGGCCGGGGGCATACGTCCACCTGCCGAATTCACGCGTCCTGAAGTTGCAGATATCTTAATCGAGTCTTACGCCACTCCAACGAACGCTTAATAGAAAAACAACGGAATAAAACATGTTTGGTCTCTTCAAAAACAAACGCACGAACAATCACTTGTTCGTAATTACCCTCGACTCTTGCCGCTTTGATTCATTCATGGCTGCCGAACCCGAGAATATTGCCAAGCTTTGTGGAGGCCTACATAATGTTGAAAAGCGTTATTCTTACGCCGGCTGGACTGCACCGTCGCACTACAACTTGCTTACGGGCTTGGTGCCACATAGCAGTCCAACCGAAGTCTATGCTTCAGAATACTACAAGCACGACCTTTACAAATTTAAAGATCGTTTGGGCGTAGATGAAGCGGGTTTCGAGGCGATGATTCCTCACTTATGGCTGCCTTCATATATGAAAAGTATGGGTTATGAAAACCATGCCTTGGTATCTTTGCCGGTCCTCAACCCGGCAACGGGTATCAACCGCGACTTCGATACTTTCAAATTGATGCCTAAGCATAATGATATGCTGGCGATGCTTGACGATATTGAAAACCATAAGACACGCGAATCTAAAGGGTTGAAGGGCAATACGCCGCAGTTCTACTTAATGAACGTTGGTGAAACGCACTACCCATATGGCTTGCCTGATGAAGACAAGAATGATTTGCCACATATCTCTGGTGTAAACGGTATTTTTCGCAAGCTAGATAATCAAATCAACGAAGACACTGGCGATTTGGTCTCCGACAACGAATCGGGCGACTGGATGGACATGGAAATGATTGATAAGTGCCGTCAGCGTCAAATTGATACTGTCAAATACCTCGACAAAGTGGTGTTCCCACGATTCTACGACATGCTTCCTAAAGACACCTGGGTCATCGTTACTGCTGACCACGGCGAGTTGTTTGGTGAAGCCGGTTATTTTGGACACGGTCCAATCATGCACGAAAAGTGCTTCGAAGTACCCTTCTTAGAAGGCAAGCTTAAGTAATAAAAAATCCCAACCCTTAATTAAAACAATGTCCAACAAAAAAGGATTTACTCTCTGGTTTACTGGCCTCTCTGGCTCTGGTAAGTCAACTCTGTCTCGCATGATCGAAGGTGAACTGCGTCAGCGCGGTGCGTCAGTCGAAGTTCTCGACGGTGACGAAGTGCGCGAAAACCTGTCAAAGGGTTTAGGCTTCTCAAAAGAAGATCGCGATACCAACGTGCGCCGTATTGGCTATGTCGCAAAGCTGCTTTCACGTAACGGGGCTGCTGTAATCACAGCTGCTATTTCTCCGTATGCTGAAGTCCGTGACCAGTGTCGCTCGATGTCCCGTAACTTCGTTGAAGTTTACACCGAGTGCTCTATCGATGAATTGACCCGTCGCGACGTGAAGGGTCTTTATGCAAAGGCTATTTCAGGCGAGATTAAGAATTTCACTGGTATTTCTGATCCTTACGAGGCTCCAGAAAACGCTGAAATTACTGTCAACTCCGAGACTCAAACTGCTGAAGAATCCTTAGCGGTAATCATGGGTTACCTCGAAGAAAACGGACATATTGCAGGCGTAGTCGCTGGCGCATAATCGCTAGTAAAAATCAAGAAAGGGGCCTTTAGCCCCTTTCTTCTTGTCTACAGATAAACCATAATTAAACCTTGATGAAGAGTAAGAAACTCCTTCTGTGTTTCGCGGTAGCCATAGCATGGCTAGTAGGTCCCGAATCAGCGCACGCATACATCGGCCCTGGCGCCGGTTTTGCCTTTCTGTCCGGAGGCCTAGTGTTGATTGGATCTCTGTTTTTGGCGATTGGTATTTTGGCAATCTATCCGCTGAAAATGATTTACCGTTTTGTAATCGGCAAAGGTCGTATCAAAGGCGACACCAAGCGCTTAGTAATCATCGGCTTTGACGGCATGGACCCACGTCTAGCCCAACGTTTTATGGATGAGGGCCGTATGCCAAACATGAAGGCTCTTGCGGATGAAGGTACCTTCAGTCCGCTGCAAACTTCTTACCCATCGATGTCGCCGGTGGCCTGGTCGTCTTTCGCGACAGGCGTTGACTCTTCGCGGCACAATATTTTCGATTTCATTACACGCGACCCGTGTACCTATCTACCCATCCTTTCTTCTACCGAAATCACTAGCGGTGAGAAGGCGTTGCTTAAGATTGGCAAGAAAGAATTCTTTAAGCGCCCGACTTCCAGCATGCGTTTGCTGCGGAAGGGAACACCATGGTGGAAGACGCTTGGCGAGAAGGGTATTTTCTCCAACATCATTCGAGTACCGATAACATTCCCTCCGGAAGAATTTAATGGTGTGTGTCTAAGCGGTATGTGCGTTCCTGACTTAAAGGGCACCCAAGGTAGTTTCACTTTCTGGACGACAGACCCGGCGCTTTCCGGACCTGACGCAGGTGGCGATGTTTTTATGGTGGGGCGCTCTGGCGACACTATGCGTTGTCCGATTACAGGCCCTCAAGATCCTTCGGCCAATGAAATCAGTCCAATGCGCATTCCAATGCGTATCGATGTGCTGACTGAAAACGAAAAAATTCGTTTGACCATCGGTGCTAAAGGTAAGGAACAAGTCATAGAGCTTGGCGTTAAAGATTACTCTGAATGGGTTACTCTTGAGTTTAAATCTAAGCAAGGTAAGGCCAAGATTACGGGTATTGCACGCTTCTACTGTATGGGTACCGGGCCAGAGTTTGGCTTGTACATGACGCCTATCAACATCGATCCGTCAAACCCAGCGATGCCCATTGCGTATCCTACGGTTTACTCCATCTACCTTGCTAAGAAGCATGGCCCGTTTGCAACGCTCGGCTTAGCCGAAGACACGTGGGCGCTCAATGAGCGCGTTATCGATGAGGAAGCATTCTGGAAGCAGGCGCTTAACATTTGGCAAGAACGCCGTTTGCAATTGTTCGATGCTCTTGAAAAAACGCCGAAGGGCTCTGTTGTATGTGTCTTTGATGGCACCGACCGCGTATCTCATATGTTCCACCGTTACCTTGATCCAAGCCATCCAGCTAATGAAGGCAAAGATACTGAGTGGGGCAAAGATAAGGTCGCCGAAATTTACGGTATCGCCGATGACCTCGTTGCCGAAGTGCGCAAGAAGTTGGATCCTAAGCGCGACCGCTTAATGATTATCTCCGACCACGGTTTCTGTCAGTTTAAGCGCGGCATTAACCTTAATGCTTGGTTGCGTGACAATGGCTATTTAGTCCTGAAAGAATCTGCTCCGGTCGATGAAGAAAGTGGCAAGCAGATTTCGCGTGATTGGTTAACAGATGTTGACTGGCACAAGACGAAAGCGTTTTCGCTTGGGCTGACTGGCATGTTCATTAACCGTGCCGCGCGCGAACGCGATGGCATCGTCACGGAAGGCGCAGAATTCAAAGCGGTTAAGGCTGAAATTATCGATAAGCTCTCGCAATTGGTTGATCCTAAAACGAATGAATTGATTTTCCGCGAAGTGTTTGATGCGGAGAAGATTTTTACCGGTCCGTATGTGTTTCAGGCCCCGGATTTATTCATGGGCTATAAGCGCGGTTACCGTAACTCTTGGGATTGTGCCACGGGAGCATGTCCTGCCGAGGTGTTTTCGGACAATACTAAGTCGTGGTCGGGTGACCACTGCATCGACCCACGTGAAGTCCCGGGTGTGTTGTTCTCTGACACTCCGATTAACACCGACACTCCGAACTTGATGGATTTAGGGCCTACGGCTTTAAAACTATTCGGAACAGATGTTCCTGCTAACATGCAAGGTAAGCCCCTGTTTTAATGAAGACTTCCTCACTCCTTTTTGTTGCTGCGTGTACTTTGATAGGTGCCTGTTCTGATGCCGAGCTTTCTTCCGAAAAACGTGTTGTAGTATTCGGCGTCGATGGCTTAGACCCTGAGATGTTGCAAGAGCGCATCGATTCCGGGATGATGCCTAACTTCGCCAAGGCTATTGCTGGCGGATCTAAGCTGCAGTCCTTGCAAACATCATGGCCACCGCAATCGCCGGTTGCCTGGTCGAACTTCATCAGTGGTGTTAATCCTGGTAAGCATGGTTTGTATGATTTCATTCATGTTAATCGCGACGATTACGGGATTAAATCCTCAATGGTTGAAACAGATGAAGTCGGGATGGAAATGACTCTGTTCGGATACAACGTACCACTCTCGGGTGGCGATTCGCGCTCGACTCGCAAGTTCCCTGCATTCTGGGAGGTCATGTCCGAGCAAGGTGTTCCGGTTTATGTACATCGCATGCCTGCCTCTTACCCTTTGACAGAATCAAAGGCTGTGGTGTTCCCTGACATGGGTACGCCTGACTTGGTTGGTGCTCTTTCGGGTGTGGCATATTTGTTCACCGAAGACGAAGAACAAACCGCGCGTGTCTCTGACTCTTATCGCGTTGAGCGTATTAAGATGAAGCGCCGTAATGAAAATCTATGGAAGGCGTCGTCGCGTATTTACGGCCCAGCCGACACCATGATTAATGTTGACGACTTTTTAGAAGAGCAGCATGCGGCCGAAGCTGCTGGAGATTTTGCTGCTGCTAATAAAGTGGCGAAAAAAATAGAGCGCGAGCAGGAAGTGTTTACCGCGATTGATTTGATGGTCGACAACACCGGAGACTCTCCAGTCCTTGCGGTTGATGTTGATGGCGCTTACGCCATTGCTGGATTAGGCGAGTGGTCGAATTGGGTGCCTATCGAGTTTGTAATGCTCGGTGGTTTGGTTCCTGTTCCGGGTTACACTCGTTTTAGATTCATTTCAGCCGAGCCTTTCGAGGCTTATGCGGTACCTGTGCAGTTCGACCCTTGGGCTCCGGTTTCACCTATATCGACGCCTGACGAAGCGGCCGGCGAATTGGCTGATGCGATAGGACCTTACTTCACGCAAGGCTTTGCCGATGCTTACAAGGCCTATAAGGGGCATGTGCTCGATACTTCTGGGTTTATTAATGAATCCGACATGGTGCTTGAAGAACGCACCAAAATGATGCACTACGGTCTTGACCAAATCGACGAGACCGGTGGTTTATTGTTCTTGTATGCCGGCTCCCTAGACATGCGTTGTCATATGTTATGGCATACCAGCGACGCGGAGCATCCACATCAAGAAGGCCCTGGAGAATACGATGGCGTACCTTACGACAAGCAAATCGATCGCGTCTACGCGCAGATTGACACCATGTTTGGCGAGTTAATGGCGCGCGTTGGAGAGCTCGAAAAAGAGCACGGCGAAGAAATTGAGGTGATCGTCATGTCGGATCACGGCTTCGCTCCGTTCCGCCGCAAAATGCACGTGAACGATTGGCTGGTGCAGGAAGGTTATTTGGTGATGGCCGAGGGCAAGACCAAGACTGGCGCACACGGTTTGGCTGGTGACGACATTGATTGGTCAAAGTCAAAGGCTTATGCGGTGGGCTTTAATGGCATCATTATTAACCGACAAGACCGTGAATCACAGGGTATCGTTAGCGATAGCGAGGCCGTCGCATTGATGGCCGAGATGACGTCCAAGTTAATGGCGATGACTGACCAAGGTAATAAAGTGTTTACGGCGATTAAGCGTGCTGACGAAGTGTTCAGTGGCGAACAGTTGGCGCAGGCTCCAGATTTGCAGTTAGGCTTTAACATTGGCTACGGCGCATCCGACGAATGTGCGACTGGCGCAGTGACGGGTGAGGGGGTTATCGTTGATAACGATTCTCGTTGGTCGGGTTCCCACTTAATGGACCCAGAATTAGTACGCGGCACCATTGTCAGCGTAAACGGTCGCGACCTTGTAAAAGATCCGGCTCTTGAAGACATCACCGCAACTCTTTATAAGTTGTTTGCGGTTGAGGCTCCTGAGAATCTAGACGGAGTCCCGTTGTTCTAAACTCATAATAGAGAGAAAAAAAATGTTTGGTGGTAATAAAGTAAAAA
>JAQWRF010000051.1 GCA_029243845.1 Planctomycetota bacterium
CGATGGTACTTTCGAGCTGCCCGATCTCGCTCCTGGTAGTTATATCTTGCTTGGTCGCGCCGACGGATATGCGCCGACTTACTCTTCTAGCTTTAGTGTCGGACGTACCAAAGTAGAAGGCATTGACATCTTGCTAGAAGCGGGTGGCGTCATCACGGGTATTATCGTTGATGGAGCAGGACATCCTGTTTCTAGTGCGGTCATTAGCGTGCATGGCGAAGACTTCACTCTCGATTCAAACGACACTATATTCGGCGCCGCGCTAGGTGATCCAAACAACATGCCGCAAGTGAAAACGCGCACTAACTCGAAAGGCGAGTTCACGCTTGACAATGTTTTCGCAGGCACGCTTACTTTGCAGATTAAACATGATGAGTACCTGATGAATTGGTGACATCTATGACAGCTTCTGGCACCACCACTGATGTGGGGCGCATTGTCATCTACTCAGGTGGTAGCGTTCATGGTGTGGCTAGCGACAAAAACGGTAACCGGCTTTCTGGCGGCACTGTGACGGTCACTACTCCAAACGGGTCGTTTTTCCATCGCACGATTACTCTCGATGCTAAAGGGCGTTACCGCATTTCTGGACTAGCTGCTGGCACATATAGCATTATTGTGGCTGCTGCAGAAAACGAGAACGTCTTCATGTTCCCTTCCGAGGCGGACAAGAAATCGATTTATGTGAATGTGGGGCAAGATTTAGAGCTCAACCTACAAACAAGCGAATAAATTACTGCACTGAAGAGCATTTGTGCGTATCCTGTGGCAACTTAAACACAAGGTACCCTAATGTTCATTACATCCATCATTCTTCTTGCTGCCCAAAGTGCAGCAGCTCCTGTTGCCCCTGCTAGTGATATTCGCGTTGCGGACCTACGAGCTCACATTAGTTTTTTAGCTAGCGAAGAGCTAGAAGGCCGAGAATCTGGTCGTGAAGGCGGCCAACTTGCTGCTAACTACGTAGAGTCCAATTTTCGACGTGTCGGCCTTAAGCCGTTGGCTAACCAAGACGGCGCTTATCAAATCGAATTCGAGATTAAGCGTCCTGATCTTACTTGCCGCAACGTGGTAGGTGTTCTTGCAGGTACTAACCCGGATTACGCTGATTCCTACATAGCTATTGGCGGTCATCACGACCACGCTGGAGTTGGCGGGCCAGGCGCAATGGGATTCCCCGGAGAAATCCACAATGGTGCTGACGACAATGCTTCTGGCACGTCTGGCGTCCTAGAGTTAGCCGAATACTACGCGGCCAACCCACTCGAGCATCCGATTATTTTCATGACCTTCTCAGCGGAAGAGCGTGGCCTACTCGGCTCGAAAGCTTTGGTGGACTCGAATGTTTTAGACAACGATAAGATTATGTTTATGATTAACCTCGACATGATCGGTCGCCTCGACGAAGACTACCTTTTCGTTGGCGGGCTTGGCACTGCGACCGAGTTGCACGATTTGCTTGACCCCGTCTTTGAAAAGTCTGACCTAGAGCTAGAGCTGAACGACAAAGGCGAAGCGCCTTCAGACAACACTTCTTTTTTTCACGGTGGTATTCCGGCACTCTTCTTCTTCACCAATGTACACGCCGATTATCACATGCCTGGCGACGATGCCGACAAGATAAACTACGAGGGTGAAGTACGTGTACTTAACTTAGTCAACGAAGTTATAAAAACTCTAGATAGCGCACCAAGTCTCGAGTTCGTCAAGTATGGCGGCATGGGTATGCCTGCCGATTTCGATACGCGCATGCGCGAGCATTATCGCCATATTGCGGAACGTAGGGTAATGAAGGGTAAACTTGGCATCCGTGCTGATGTAGCAGGCGAAATATTGACCCTTAGCAAAGTTACCGTCGACAGTGCCGCTAGCGAATCTGGATTGATGGTCGGTGACGTACTGCTACAGGTTAACGGTCGTGATATCACCAGCATGGAAACCTTGCGTCGTTCGCTTGCTGGTGGCTTGGTTGGCGAAGAAGTCAGCATGATTGTCACACGCGATGGTGTAAAGAAAACATTTAAGGCTACGCTTAAGTAGTGATTAGTTCGTTACTCCAGTCCAGCACCTCTGCTCCGTTTGCTGGCGCTGGAGAATTAGCTGCGATAGGCAGTGCCTTCGCCTGGAGTTTCGGCACAGTGTTTTACGCACTGGCCTTTAGAAGCATCTCGCCAGTTCAGGCGGCGTGGTTTAAAAATGTAATAGCGGGCTTACTACTCGGCATCTTATCGATAGCCTTTTTTAGTGGCGCGGTTCCTGTCGAAAACGTCGGATGGCTCACATTTTCTGGCTTCCTCGGTTTAGGCGTTGGCGACTGGCTGTACTTCCTAGCGATTGCACATATTGGCGTCAGCCGCACGGTCATCATCAGCCAGGCCGTACCAGCCTTTACTGCATTACTAGCATGGCCTCTTTTGGGAGAAAACTTGTCTGGCATGCAGATCGGTGGCATTGCGTTAGTTATTGGCGGCGGCGTGCTTGCTGAATCACGGCGCTTCACCCAAAAGAGATCGCGTGACCACTTCGATAAAATTGGTTTAATAGCCGCAATTACTTGTGCGGGGCTCTGGACGATTTCTAATTTGGCATTATCCAGAGGCATGGTCGATGTCGCACCGGTAGCTGGCGGCGCCATACGTTTTAGCGCCGGCTCACTTTTCTTTGCGGCGTGGTTCATTAAAGATGGCAATCTAGGCAGCAACGTTAAATTCATCTTCAAATCCAGCACCTGGAAGCTGCTCGCCTTCCCCACTTTCACCGGTGCTGCACTCGGCATGTTCTTAAATGTCTCCGCATTCAAATGGGCATCCCCCGGTGTCGCAGCCTCGCTATGCTCGACCGTGCCTTTATTCGCTATCCCGTTGTCCGCATGGTTATTGCACGAAAAACCCGGCAAGCGCGGATGGACAGGCGCAGCAATTGTAATCATTGGTGCTTTACTAGTTGGCGGCGCAATCAAATATCCCTAAAATCAGTACATGGTTACTAGTTACTTTAACCGCTTGCTACTGATTGCCGCTGGCCTTGGCTTTGGTGCTTTCATTCACTCGGTTATTTTTTGGCAAGGTGCCTCGCTGCTGCGCGCCTTCGTCGTACATTTTGGCGGCGGCATGGTTGTTGCCGGGCCGATTGCGCTTTTCAGTTTGTGGTTTGCCAAAAACGCACGCTCAAACGGTCTGTTTTACGCTGGCTTTGTTTTAGGGTTAGCACCTTTAACCGCTATTGCACTTATCCCACTAGAGTTTGCCTTAGGCGTTGGGCTAGCGCTTAGCATCGCATGCGTTATCAGAGGTGGCGGTAACAGCGCCAATACTGCCCCCACCTATGCCAAACTTAGTTGTGCCGTTTTCGGCATGCTTTTCATCGGCGGCTTATGGGTGGGTGGCGCAATAGGTCGGGTCGATCTCGTTCACGATTTACCCACGCGTAACGACGCTGCACCACAGTCGCCCGATGTGCTTCTCATCTCAATTGACACTTTGCGCGCCGACATGTTCCATGACCCACTAGCAGGCTCGGACTTAAAGACATTCAAAATGATGGCCGAGCGTGGTATTAGCGCGCCTTATGCCTTGTCCTCTAGCAGCCTTACTCTTCCAGCGCACATCTCGATGCTCAGCGGACTCGATAGCCTCGATCACGGCGTCCGCGATAATTTCGATCCCGTGCCAGATGGTTTGCCGTGGCTATCAGAAGAATTCTTAAAAGCCGGATACCACACTGCGGGTGTCATCTCGAATGGTTTACTTTCGCGCGATATCGGCTTTGGCAGTGGTTTCGAAATTTACGATGACTCCGAGGTGCCCTTGCGTGGTGACATTCGACGTTTTGTCAGTAGCATTGCCGATAGCTCGTGGTTGGGCGCGGCCTTCCCGCAGTCTAAATTACTGAAGGCCCTCGACAAACCGCTATTCCGGGCATACCGCAGCCATCGTGGCAAAGGCGAACGTGGACGTGGTGCGCGCACTAACCAACATGCTCTAGGATTTGTTGACCAACTATTAGCGGAAGAGCGTCCGTATTTTTTCTTTCTGCACTACCTCGACCCGCATGATCCTTATGGCACCGTAGCGCCATTCGATATGCTGCTTGAACCGCAGCCCGTAGATGCTGCTTTGATCACCGTGGACCCGGCGCATGGCGTGATGGGAGAAACGGCAATCGAAATCGAACACGTTTTGCAAAACGGCAGCGATGCCGAGATAAACGTCGCGCATAAACAAATAGATTTTATGCGTCGCCGTTACGCCGAAGAAATCATGTTCAACGAGCAGTGCATTGCCGAAGTACTTGCAGCAATCGAAGCCAGTGGCCGCGAGACCATCGTTGTTTTGACTTCTGATCACGGCGAGCATTTCGGCGAGCACGATTTAATGAAGCATGGTAACTCGCTATACCAAGAAAATATTCGGGTACCGTTTCTCATGTACGGTCCAGGCGTACC
>JAQWRF010000113.1 GCA_029243845.1 Planctomycetota bacterium
TAAAGAATGTTAGCGAGACGCTCTACGAGATGGCCGCGTTGGTGAAAGAACGACCACAATTAGTCGTTTGTTTTGCCGGCCATGATTTGGCGGCAAGTACTCTCAAGAGTTTCACATTGAATTAGCGAAGCACAGTTGGGCGTATTATTTAGGCAACCTAAGTCGTGTCGAATTATCGGCAGTGGTCAACGCGAGCAAAATCGCGATAAGTTCAAGTCACTCTGAAGGTGGTGCACCGAATGCGTTACTGGAGTGTATTGCCGCAGGTCGTCCTGCTCTTGGCAGTGAGATTGCGCCGCATCGCGAGTTGCTTGGCAAAGAAAACTGCTTTAGGTTCGGCAAAGAAATGCGTCGCCTAGTGCGGTCAATTTTAGAAGACCCAGAGGCTGCGATGCTCACCACGCGCAAGCTCGAAGAGAAAGTCCGTTTCAAGCATGGCCTCAGCGCCGAGTCATTGGCATGGGACCGTTTATTGCTTACGCTTACTAAAGGCGCTAGTTAAAGCTAGTCTAGTCCTTTTTCGGTTAAGTAATTTTGCGCATCGAGAGCTGCGGCACAGCCCATACCTGCAGCAGTAATTGCCTGACGGTAAATAGGGTCGTGTACGTCTCCGGCGGCAAACACTCCCTCTACGGAAGTGCGAGTGCCGTTAGTTACTTTAAGGTAACCGACGGCGTCTTTTTCAAATTCATCGCCTAAGAACTCGGTATTAGGCTGGTGACCAATTGCAACGAACATACCTTCGCATGTGAAATCTTCGAAGCTACCGTCTTGAGTATTTTCTAATTTTACACCAGACAGTTTGCCGTCTTCGCCCGTATATATTTCTGACACTTGACGCCAAAGTTTCCATTCGATTTTCTCATTGGCACGCGCGCGGTCTTCCATCACTTTCGAAGCGCGGAAAACATCGTGACGGTGAATCACGGTCACTTTTGAAGCGAAGCGGGTTAGATATATCGCTTCTTCCATTGCAGTGTCGCCAGCTCCGATGATAACGAGTTCTTTGTCAACGAAAAATGCACCATCACAAGTGGCACAAGCAGAAACACCAAAGCCCATCAGTTCGGACTCGCGATCGATACCTAACAACTTTGCGCGTGCGCCGGTTGCCAAGATCACAGTGTGCGCTTCGTAAGTTCCCCCGAAGTCGTCTTCGAGAACGAAGGGACGCTTGGAAGTATCAATCGCTTTTATATTCTTGAATTCAACAAACTCGGTGCCGAATTTTTCAGCTTGCTTGCGGAAATCAGCCATTAGCTCGGGTCCCATGACACCATCTGGGAAACCAGGGTAATTTTCGACATCGGTAGTGATCGTCAACTGCCCACCAGGCTGCATGCCTTCGAATTGCAGTGGCTTAAGACCAGCACGAGAATTGTAGATGGCCGCAGTGTAACCTGCTGGACCAGAACCGATGATTGCGACGTTGTAAACCATAGTGGCGGATATTCTAAAATAGCCGGAGCCTTATGAAAGAAAATATACCCAACTCTTATCCGGTAGTCGTCACCGGTGCCTCGACTGGCATCGGCTTCACTACCTGCATCGATCTCGCTAGCCGGGGTATTCCCGTTTATGCAGGCGTGCGCAAGCAAAATGACTTTGACAAGTGGTCTGGTGTTGAGGGCGTACATCCGCTGATGCTAGACGTATGTGACGCCGCACAAATCTCCGCGGCCGCCGAGCAAGTTGCGCTCGAGCACCCTGAAGGCATTCGCGGCTTGGTTAATAATGCCGGCATTGCGGTGGCCGCCCCGCTCGCCGTTATTCCGATAGACGCCTTTGAACAGCAAATGGATGTCAACGTCACCGGTTTATTGCGCGTCACTCAAGCATTCATGCCTTTGATGCGACCCGGCTCGCGCTTGATAAATGTGTCATCAATGGCGGGCAAGGTTTCGTTTCCTGGAGCAGGCGCCTACCACGCATCGAAGCACGCAGTCGAAGCCATCAGTGATACCTTACGCCTAGAATTAAAAAGCAGCGGCATAAAAGTCAGCATCATTGAGCCCGGACGCATCGCTACTCCTATTTGGCAGAGTTCGCGTAATACCGCCGAAGGATTATTACGGCGCATCCCGCCAAAGCAATTCGCACCCTACAAGAAGCTTATGGATGCCGTCGCCAAATCGGTAAGTGGCGCGGAACGCAATGGTGCCTCGCCGATGTTATGCGCAAATGCTATTTATGCCGCTCTTACCGCAAGCCGACCGCGCACTCGCTATGCTGTTGGCCGCGATGCCAAGTTACTTATGTTTTTCCGTAGATTCTTATTGAGCGACAAAATGTGGGACAAATTGGTGCTGAATGACTTAAAATATTAAGCTACATGCCGACTACTCGCACGAAGAAAGAAAAAGTTACAGCAGCAACTGCTAATCGATATGCGCTGTATGAAGCCTCGGTTTATGACCCTGATGCCGATCACGATTTCTTAATCGACACCTATAAAGAAAAACGCGGATGCCGTCCGCTGCTATTGCGCGAAGATTTTGCTGGTACATCCTTGTTATCGGCAATGTGGGTGCAACGTCATCGCGACTCTCAGGCGTGGGCTGTTGACCTAGACCCAGAACCGCTTGCTTGGGGCAAAGAGCAACACCTGGACAATCTTAATCCTCAAGAGCAGCCCCGCGTCACACAAGTTGAAGCGAATGTTCTCGAGGTAGAAACCCCGGAGGTTGATGTGCTCACGGCATTCAATTTTTCTTATTGGTGCTTTAAAGATCGCGTCTTGATGCTGGACTACTTCAAAAAGGTTCATGCAATTTTAAAGGATGACGGCATGTTCGCAATTGATTTAATGGGTGGCCCTAGCAGTCAATCGGAGTGCGAAGAAGAGCGTGAAGAAGACGGCTTTGATTATGTGTGGGAGCAAGAAAATATGTGCGCCATCACCAACGACATCAAATGCTATATCCACTATAAGTTTAATGACGGCACCAAGCTTGAAAAAGCATTTACTTATGATTGGCGGCTGTGGTCTTTATCTGAATTACGCGACATCATGGCTGATGCCGGCTTCAAGTCTACGGACACTTATTGGGAAGGCACCGACGAAGACGGCGAAGGTGATGGCAACTATACGCTTGAAACTGCTGCTGAAAACGAAGAGTCTTGGGTAGCTTATTTAGTAGCCTGGAAATAAGCCTTGCGGCGTATCTAGCCTCTACAAGCCATAAGCCGAAGAGACTCGGTCTTTTAGATGTTTTAGCAACGGGCCCGCGCAAAGTTCTTCACCAGTGGCACGCTTCAGTAATTCGAAGGTCGAATAGCGATTTCCATGTTGGTGGATATTGCTGCGCAACCATCCTAATAACGGCGCAAATTCACCTTTAGAGAAAGACGCCTGCAGGTCACCCAACTCGGCCTCAGCAGCCTTGTAGAGTTGCGCGCAAATGATGTTCCCTAAAGAGTAAGTAGGAAAGTATCCAAAAGCACCCATCGCCCAGTGAATGTCTTGCAACACCCCGTCCGCCACGTTGTCGGCGTTAACCCCGAGCAGCTCGCTATACGTGTTGTCCCACAACTCGGGCAAATCGCCAACCTCGACCTGATTAGAGAATAACTTGCGCTCTATCTCGAAACGCACCGCCACATGCAAGTTGTAAGTAGCTTCGTCAGCCTCAACACGAATCAGAGATGGACGGCTAGTATTCTGCGCCTTGACCATCTGCTCAACGGAACAGTGCGCCTGCTCGGGAAAAGCAGTTCGGAAATGTGGCATGGCCCACTCCCAGAATCCTGCACTACGGCCAACCATGTTTTCCCACAGCCGCGATTGTGATTCGTGCATACCTAAACCGGTTGCATTAAACAGCGGGGTTCGCGCTAAATCACTCGAAAAACCTTGCTCATACAAAGCGTGTCCGGCTTCATGCATCACTCCGCTCAAACCAGAACGGAAATCGTCATCAAGCCAACGCCAAGTAATGCGCACATCGCCGGCGCCAAAAGTTGTACAAAACGGATGCGTGGTCTTATCCAGGCGCCCGGCTTCAGTGTCGTATCCTATTTTTTTCGCGATCAACATTGCAAAATCTCGTTGCGCATCGGCGGAGAAGTTTCCAATTGCACAGGACTCGTCAACAGGCGCGGTAGCGTTAGCGGCTTTAATTAATGGTGCCAACTCGCTACGCAATTCATCAAAAATGGGTACCAACTGTGCTTCGGTAACGCCCTCTTCGTAAAGATTAAGCATTACGTCGTACGCCGGAGAATCGGGGTCTAAGGCCGCAGCTTTTTCACGGTTAAGCTTAACCAATTCGGTCAGCTGCGATTCAAACAGCGAGAAGTCAGACTCTTTGCGCGCATTCTGCCACGCTACCAAACCATTTGATTCGGCTTCGGCAATCGCTGTCGCCAAGTCAGCAGGAATACAATTCGCTTCATTAACTTTTTTCTGCGCACGCAAAACCTGTGCGTGTTCGACACTACCCTCTTCAACTTCCGTCAACGCGTCATCAATAGCCGCGCGCAATTCAAGCGCATTCAACTTCGCGTGCCGCATGCCCGTTAAAGTGGAAATGATTTTACCACGGGCAGTCGCACCCTTCGCTGGCATATATGTTTCTTGATCCCATCTAAGGACCGAGTTCGCATTATCTAAGTCAGAGACCTCGCCCCATAGTGCGAGCATTTTTTGGTATGCACTAGTCATCTTATTACAGTTTTTTAATGATGTAGCAGTCGATGCCAATTGCTTTTTCATCGACACTACGAAAGCCTAGAACATGGGAGTTACGTGCCATCATGCGCACGGCACCTACCGCTATCAAACCACTCGTACCTACATCACCAGAGTTACAATCGATTACTTCGCCAGTAGCCTTCCCGTCAATCAAGACCTGCGCTTTGCCGAAGCTAGGACCCGTCATCAACTGTACTTCGAAACTATACGTGCCTGATTCGGCGATACTGTAGTCAAACAGAATAGCCTGCATCGGTGCGGATGGCATCCATTTAGTGAATTGGAGGCTGCTTACTTCATGAGAAGAATCTACCAGCTCGACTTCAATGGTCGAGCCCGTTGACATGCGTGGCTTAGCAATGTGTTCTGCTTCATTGGCACCATCAACGACAAAGAAAGTAGGTAGTGGATTGTCTGCATGCAAGCGCTGGGCCTGTGGGTAAGTGACTGCGCCAGCAACCTTCGCGTCGAGGCTGCCGAACCACCAAGTACTGAGGCAGTAATTTGTCTTTTCATCATCTGCCAACTTAAGCGCCGGGTTGTAAGAGAGCTCCGTTGCTGACGACGGCGCCGCACTTAGATACCAACGCATAAAACTGTTATTACCAAACACACCAGGGCCTTCGCGGCGCAATATTTGCTCGCCGTGAGTTAAATCCGGCAAGTGACTTGCGGAGGCGAATCCAAAATCTTGGTCTTGAATGACTTGAGAGCTGCTCGGGGATGTAAAGGAAAACATCGATGCAATCAAGCGAGCTGCACCCTTAACATTCAATTGCGCCGACTCTGCAGAGCTACTGCCAACTGCACGGACAAAGTTAGAGCGCAATGTCAGTGCCGGCACAGTCTTGGGATCCATCCTGTCGACTCCGGCAATCATCTTCAATCGGGACATCCCGGGAATGTCACTAACAATAGATAAGCGCAAATTTTTCTTAAATGTAATCGGTAGTCGGCAATGAAATCTTTGTGACTGCTCGTTATACCCTAGAAAATAATTGTTATTAACAGAGGCATCGCGATAGGCAGAGAAAAAATCTCCAAGAGGTATTTCAGCGACAGTGGTTCCTTCGTCATCGATAGACTCACAGCCATGCTCGATTTTTAGGACCAAAGAGCGCAAGAGCTCGACGGTCTCAGCAGGTGCTACTTTATGCACAAACTCTAGTTCGAACCAACGTACAATCCCTGAGCCACGAAGCAACCAACGGAACTCGCCATTAGTCGTTGACGGTGGCAGATCTTTAGACCGATAATAAGTAGCCCCAATTTTCTGAGGGTTTGGGCTTAGCATCGTAACGGGGTGTTGGTTGTTCACAAACACTTCAATTGTTCGCTTTATCTTATCGCGTTGTGTACGCAAGAATTTATTGCTGCTGTCTGGCAGAGAATACGCAGACCCTGGATACCAGACATCTAATTCAACATAGCTTGCGGCAGAAGCACTGACTCGTAAAGTCGCGTTCGCTGCAATCGTCAGCGGCAACGTCACTGAAGTTGCATTGCCATAGTTAACGACCAATGGCGCAGCTGCTAGTTTACTGGTGTCAGACAGGTCCATAACGAAACTATCTTCAGCGAAGTCGAGGCTTATCTTGCCCGCTGTAGCATCGATGAAAAGACGGGTTACCACAGCTGGGCCAGCAATTTCATATTCGAGCTGGCCTTCTTCAACGGCCAAGCGCAACTGCTCACTGCGCTCGTCGGCAGCTGGCAGCTCACACAGGTGACGCAAATCATATGTTTGACTGAGAAGCTGCGAGTAACTCAGCTCTTGGGTCTGAGGCAACGCCCCAAGCATCTGCAAGCTACAAAGTGACATGATGAAAGTGATCATGCGCAAAGTCTAACATGCCACAGAAGCTAATAGCGGAAATAGTTCAGCGCTTTGCGCAAAATATTAAGCCTGAGTAGGCCATCTAAAACGGTGCCATCAATGCAACGGGCCTAGAAGCCCTGGTTGCCCAAAGCCTCTAGACCCAAGAGTAGTTATGGAAAAAAGACTACCCTTATTCTGTTGCTGAATTTGGAGTTACGACTAAGTAACTCGCCTTAGCTAGCTGCAAGTATTCTGCGGCCAATGCCGACAGATCTTCGACTGAAATATTGGCGTAAAACTCTTCGATAGTGCGCAAGCTGTGCAAGCCTTCTGCGTCTGATTGCGCGGCGTTAATGCTTGATAACCAGAAGCTGTTGGTCCGCATTGCATCGCGAACCTGATTGAGCAACGGCTCGGCCAAACGATCGACCTCGTCTTGAGTAATGCCGTTTTCAGCCAAGTTTTGAGCAACCCCGAGACAGGCATCGATAAGCACTTGCATATCCGCAGGATCCCCAGCAGCCTGGATTTTAATCGCCCCAAGGCCTTCAAAGACGGTCGACGACATACCGCCTGCCCCAGGTGAATAAGCTGCACCCAAACGCTCGCGAACTTCTAGGCGCAAACGATCGTCAACCACTTTGCCCAAGAATGAAATATTACGACGACGTGCATCATCGAAGCCATCACTGGTCGGGAAGAACACCAGTAGGCTCCCCTTCTCATCGGCAGTATCGATACTGCGCTCGAGAATGACACCTGGCCTAATTTTTACACCTTTGGAAGCGGCCGACATATCGACAGCGTCGCGGCGAGCAGGCATTGCACCAAAAGTTTGAGCCGC
>JAQWRF010000126.1 GCA_029243845.1 Planctomycetota bacterium
TCCTAAGAACGCTGACTGAATGAGCATACGCGCGACTGAGATAATGTTCAGCTATTATTCGCCAACAATCGCGACTTCTTGCCTCACGACAATCGGCACGTATCCTACTTCGTAACCGGATGGCGGATCAACAATCAGCCCGGCATCTAGAGTCACTAACTCACCAGATGTTGGTGGCGCCATATAATCACGATCTAGTGGCCACGAACGGTGTATTTCTTCAACCAAAGCCTGCAACTCACGCTTTTTTTGCTTACTAAAAGAGTACTGCTGAAACGATGGTTGATCGACAAAGCGAAACCAAACGTAGCTAACCTGCGAGCCATCGCCAAGTACTACACTGTAAACCTTTTTTGCTGAGTGCGGACGCGACCAAGCCCCGCCGACGGGTGAAGTAAAAGCCTCACCGGGCTCTGCGTTTGCGAATTCGGCTTTCACTAAGCCTGTCGACAGAGGAACGTCCTTAATCGCAACTGCGACACGCTTCCCATCTTGGTGTTTGTAATACTGCGGGAACTGCCCAAGTGGTGCATTGTCAGACTCTTTCCAAACTAAACCCCAAGTGTTGTTGGCAAAAACCTTGGTGTCAAAGGTATGCGCTACGCCGACCAATGGCAGGTCATCCTGCGAAAACTTTGGCGTACCTGTACTTAGCTTAGCGACAGAGGCACCTTGCATATCAAAGCTACCACTCGGGATAGCACCGCCCTTGCGCCACGCAATAAAGGCATCATAGAGCGCTTGCTTGGAATAGTAAGTGACATCTTGCACTAGGACCGCGCGTCCGGAGTCGTCAACGGGAAAATTCAGTTTGGGTATTTTTGAATAGACGACGCCCTCGCTATCCTGCGCGACGAGCTGCGGCACAGTGTTGATTTCCATTGCACCACCACCCATTAATCCGAGCCGTGAATCAAGTCCACGATTGTGCAAAAAGGGTTCGTCGAACACGTCGGCAATCTTGCTCCATGTTTCAGGAATGTAATAAGCAATCGGTCCTTTAAAGTTTGCTGTACTAATGAAACATGTCCAAGCATGATCACCCGTGGGAGCTTTTCCATCCACGCTTGGCACCGGAGAGGTAAAAGGCAAGGCCATATAGGTATAGCCAAAAAACTTACCTTGTGGCTTACCTGCGAAAGGTAAAGCGTCAGGCGGAATCAATAAGCGATTGCTCAACTGTGCAATGCCGAGACGGTTATCGGGTAAAGCATCCGTGTCATAGAAAAACGACCATCCGGGTGAACCGACTTCGTAGTCATAGCACTGTGGCGTTGCATTCATACTGAACTTCGGCGGTCCGTAGCGAAAACGGTTGCCCCGCCAATAGCCAAGGCCACCTTCGACTGTTTGAAAAACACTACTGTAGGTTGGTCCGCGTTCACTCCATGTTCGCGCCAAAGTACCTTCTGGAGCAAGTGGGTAATCTTTGTTATCGCGGTTGTCTGGCAATATCCAGCCACTAGCCAAGCCAATTTGAAAATCTCTTAATGGCTGATCGATTAACGACCAAGCCGCGGAGTAAAACCCCATGCCCATACCGTAAACGCTGACCTCTGCGGGCCGTGAGGCAGAATATCCAATGTAGCCGTGCAGGCCACGTGACTGCTGTTGCGGGACGGCGACGGCTGACTGCTGAGCCGCAAAAAAAGATACCAGTAGAGCAATGACCATCGCGGTGATTATGTCAGCTTTATGCTTTAGGTTCAACCACCACATTAATTACCGCGATACAATAAAGCCATGAGTCCTGCTCCTCTAGAAACCGCAATTCATCCCACGGCCGTAGTCATGCCCGGCGCGACTATCGGCGAAGGCTGTGAGATTGGTCCGTACTGCGTTATTGAGCCGCCAGTTTCTATCGGCAACGGCTGCAAGCTTGGGCCGCATGTGCACCTGCTCGGTCACACCACCATCGGTAAAGACTGCACCATTCGTAGCGGTGCGGTAATCGGTGGCGAGCCGCAAGACGACGACTATGATGGTGAAGCAACGCGAGTCGTCGTTGGCGACAACTGCCAGATTCACGAACACGTTACTATCCATCGCGCAACTGGCGAGGGCGAAACCGTTATCGGCGATAACGTACGCATGATGGCCGGCAGTCACGTCGGGCACAATGCGCGCGTTGACGACTACGCGGTGCTGGTAAATAATTCAGCAGTCGGCGGGCATGCGCATATTGGCGAACGCGTGATTTTGTCTGGGCAATCGGCCGTACATCAGTTCTGCAAAGTAGGACGCTTGACGATGGTCGCAGGTTCATGCATGGTGACCCGTGACGTGCCACCGTTTTCGATTGTTACTGGCGCGCATCCCTTACGTTGGCGTGGTACTAACAAAATTGGACTGCAGCGTAATGGTTTCGAAAGCGACGAACGAGATGCGGTTCGCAGTGCATTGAGCAAGTTATTTGTGAACGAAATAAATCGCGATAGCGTTGCTGAGGAATTGGCGCAAAGCGATTATGATTCTGTCGTTGAAATTGCGCAGTTCGTTCGCTCGTCTACGCGTGGTCTTCCGAATAAATAACGATGTCTGATCCTAAGTCTAATACAATCGAAACTCTCTTGAATGAGAGTCGTCACTTCCCGCCTAGTTCTGAGTTTAGCGCGCAGGCAAACATTAACTCGCAAGAGGTTGTGGATGAAGCGCATACCGACTGGCAAGGCTGGTGGGCGGCGTGGGCCGAAAAATTAACTTGGGACAAGAAGTGGGATAGCGTTTTGCAATGGGAAGAGCCTTTCGCTAAGTGGTTTGATGGCGGCAAGCTTAATGCGAGCGTGCAATGCTTAGACCGTCATGTGACGGCTGGCTTAGGCAATCGTGTTGCTTATCATTGGGAAGGAGAACCGGGTGAT
This sequence comes from Planctomycetota bacterium, assembly GCA_029243845.1. Lineage (GTDB taxonomy): Bacteria > Planctomycetota > UBA1135 > UBA1135 > UBA1135 > JAPKEZ01. The sequence continues at coordinate 2,862 of JAQWRF010000126.1, forward strand.
ACGCGCGAGCTTACTTACCAAGACATGCTTGATGGCGTTTGCAAAACCGCAAACGGTTTAAAAGAACTGGGCAT
>JAQWRF010000132.1 GCA_029243845.1 Planctomycetota bacterium
ATAACCCAAGCCTGCTCTCCAACTTCGCGGCTGGCGACGATGGGTGCTAAAACGATTTGGGAGCTATCTAAGGCTGATGCCATGGCCTAATTGTAGCCTCGCGCAGGATTACAATGTAGCTGTGGTTTATTCTGACAATCCTACAATCGCAAGTGGAGTAGTGCTTTACTCAACAAACGCTAGTGGGCGCACTTTTTTGCTATTGCAAAGTGCCCGCCATCAAACATGGGGCTTCGCCAAAGGGCATGTGGATGGCGACGAAACATTATTAGAGTGTGCCCTACGCGAGGTGTCCGAAGAGACGGGATACAAATTGTCGAGCGGAGATATATTCGATATTTTCAATGATTGCTCTACGTATACGCTGCCTAAAAACGGCCAGCTGAAGCGTACCGTAATGTTCGTCACGCGCAATCCGGTCGTAGCGAACGAGCTGCAAGTATCTGACGAGCATCAGCAGTCAAAGTGGTGTAGCCTGAGCGAAGCGCTTAAACTACTCGAACATCAGCAATCAAAGATTTGTCTGCTACGCGCGGCCGATTGGCTGCAAGGCAACTGATGGATACCTCTGAGGCAAATGACATTCTTAATGAAGTGGATAAGGATGGCGAATCTTGGCCGCAACATTGCCGCCAAGTGGCACGTGTAGCTCGCTGTTTGGCCGATGCCCTAAACCATTGCGGTGCCGATATCGATGCCGAATTATGCGAGCGCCAGGGCCTGTTGCACGACATCGGGCGCAGCAAAACTCACGGCCCCCTGCATGGTTGGACCGGATTTACCATGCTCCGAGGTCTCGGCCATGCCGCCGAAGCGCGTGGGTGCCTTGCCCATTGGACTAAGGGTCGCCGCCAGGAAGAATTAGAGGTGGTCCAGATGTGGAAGCCGTCTTTCGTGGCGCGGGTGTACGAGGTATTTGAGCAACGACCATGGGATATTTACGATTCGGTGGTTAGCGCGGCCGATTCTTCGGTGCGTCACACCGAAATTGTGTCGATAGAGGACCGCCATCAAGATTTATTCAATCGCTACGGCGATTCCGTTTGGATGCGCCGCGCTGCCGAACTTGCGCATATTCACGCCACTGAGTTGGGCGATATATTAAAATCTCCGGTCGCAGAGCTGATAAGTCCTCTCTACGGCACCGAATAATGACTACCACCCCGCCACTTCACGGCCTCGACGCCTTCGCCTTGCCTATTCGTCAAGCAGTTTGTGCGGCTATCGATGTTGATCTCGCTTTGATTTCACTCGAACGACCACGGCAAGAAGAGTTGGGCGAATTTGCCTTGCCATGTTTTCGTTTCGCGAAGCAAGCGCAAATGGCACCACCTGCTTTGGCAGCGAAATTGGCTAACGCATTGAGTATCGAAAACGTTAGCTGCGAGGCTGTTGGTCCGTTCTTGAATTTCAAAATTGACGCGAATCCATTGGCGCAGACTATTGTCACTTCGGCGCAGAGCAGCACTTATGCTGGCGGCGATGAGGGGCTAACGACCCTCGTTGAATTCTCGTCACCAAATATTGCAAAGCCGATGCACGTCGGGCATATGCGTACCACGGTAATTGGTGCGGCACTGAGCCGTATTTTTACCCATCTTGGGCACGATGTAAAACGGATAAATCACCTCGGCGACTGGGGATCACAGTTTGGTAAATTAGTTGCCGCATGGCAACGTTGGGGTAGCGAAGAAGCATTAAGCGCGACCCCTATTGCGCACCTGCTCGAATTGTATGTGCGTTACCACAAGGAAGAAAAGGAAGACGAAACTCTAGCGGCTGATTCAAAGCAGTCTTTCCAAGAACTCGAGTCGGGCGAAGAAAATCAAACACGCGCAACCTGGAGGAAATTCACCGAGATTTCATTAGTCGAATTCAATAAGGTTTACGCACGCTTTGGCATCGAGTTTGACTACTTACGCGGCGAGTCTTGGTACGAAGGTCAACTCGACGACATGATTAATTGGCTAGACGAATGCGGCGTAACGGAATTATCCGATGGTGCAACTATCGTCAACCTTGAAGAGCAAGGCATTAAAACCCCAAGCTTGGTCAAGACTGCTCACGGTACAACTCTATACGCCACTCGCGACTTAGCAGCCGCTAAATCGCGCTGGGAAGAATTCGCTTTCGACCAATCGTTGTATGTCGTTGGCGCCGAACAAACGCTGCATTTCCAACAATTAAAGGCCGTACTGTCCCGTTGCGGGGTCGAGTGGGAACAACGCATGGAGCACATCCCTTTTGGCTTGATTCGCCTTACTGAGGGAAAATTGTCTACACGCGAAGGACGTGTCATTGCCCTCGGCGACGTACTCGATCGCTCGGTTGAACTTGCCGCGAAATCAATCGAAGAGAAAAACCCTGAACTACCAAACAAAGAAATAGTTGCCGAGCAAATTGGTTTAGGCGCGATTGTGTTTCACGATCTCAAGCACCAGCGTCAAAAAGATGTAGTGTTCGACTGGAAAGAAGTCTTATCTTTCGAGGGCGACACTGGCCCTTACCTGCAATATACTCACGCCAGATGCTGCTCGATTTTACGACGCGCTGAAAAAGATGTGCCCAGCATCAACGACATTGATTTCTCAATATTAGAAGGTGGACGCGAACTTTGGGTTGCCATCGGACGCCTACCGCAAGCCGTCCGCGAAGCCGCTATTAAACGCGAACCGATGTTGATTGCAAACGCGTTGTTGAAAATAGCTGCGGCAGGAAATGGTTTTTATCGTGATAATCAAGTATTGGGCACGGGCGATAATGACTTGGAAAAAGCCCGCCTAGTAGCGATTGATACTTTGCGTAAAACATTGGCCCTTGGCATGCGCTTACTTGGCGTACCTGCTCCGCATGAGATGTAATATGGCTATCGATTTAAAAGATTTTGTGCGCGACATTCCGGATTATCCTACCCCAGGGATTATCTTCAAAGATATCACGCCATTACTACAAAATGCCGAAGCTTTGCGCCAATCCATTGCTGAAATGGTGGCTATCACTAAGCAGTACGATATTACGCATATTGCCGGTATCGAATCACGCGGCTTCATTTTTGGTACTGCCCTTGCCGCTGAGCTAGGTTTAGGATTTTTGCCCATCCGCAAGCCCGGGAAACTGCCCTCGAAGACTTTCGCCGAAGCTTACGATCTAGAATATGGCAGTGATAAGCTCGAGATTCACGTCGATGCCTCTGCGGCTGGCGAGAGGGTTCTATTAATCGACGATTTGATAGCGACTGGGGGCACCGCCGAAGCCGCAGTAAAGCTAATACGCCATACTGGCGCAGAAGTTATGGCGTGTTGTGTGCTCATCGAGCTCGAATTCCTGAATGGCGGCGAAAAAATGCACGGCGTACCGCTGCATTCGCTTATTAAAGTTAGTTGAGCTAGGTGTAGCGACCAGGCTCTGCCGACAATAAACTTTGACTATGGCTGATGCCACCACCGACCCTGCAGGCACCCCACAAGTTTCTACCGAAGAACTTTGGGTGGAGCTGAAACGTACCAATGATGAAGAGATTCGTCATGAGATCGTCCGTCGTCACCAACCATTGGTGCGCTACCTCGCCGAGCACATGGCGCGAAAATTACCGCGCTCGGTTGACGCCGACGATTTGGCACAAGAAGGTTCATTCGGGCTAATGGATGCTATCAATAAATTTGATCCCGATCGCGGCATTAAATTCAAGACTTATTGTTCTACACGAATTCGTGGAGCGATTCTCGATTCGTTACGTGCGCAAGATTGGGTGCCGCGCTTAACTCGACAGCGAGCGGTGAAGATACAAAAATTCACTGCCGATTTTGTAGAAGAAAACGGGCGAGAGCCATCACTAGAAGAGATATCAGAAGCTCTTGATATCCCGTTGAAGGCTGTTAAAAACGCGCAACCATTGGCAATGAATCAAGCATCCGATCGCCGCCCACAGCCTAATGAAGATTACGATAACAGCCTCGATAGCATTAGTGAATCGCAAGAAGATAACCCCTTCGATGCGGCGAATAAGAAAGATTTAGTGGCAGTTATTACCGATGAACTTGGCGAAAAAGAGCGTTCCATTCTGCAGATGTATTACATTCAGGGCTTGACTTTGCGCGAAATCGGCAGCGCGTTATCAATTACTGAATCGCGTGTTTGTCAAATTCACTCTAACGTGATTAAACGCCTGCGCACCAAGCTCAAAGGCGATGCCGACAAGTTCTCAGCTTAAGCGATTGATTGCTAAACTGCCCGCGCGACGTTTGTTCGCGCGCGACATAGAGGTTGTTGAGCAATGTGATTCAACCAACGACGAATTAAAGCGGCGCATTGCTGACGGTGAAAACATGGGCAATACTTTATTGGTAGCTCACCACCAACAATCTGGGCGCGGTCGCTCAGCACGAGATTGGTGGTCCGGCGACGCAGGAGACAATTTATGTTTTAGTTTAGGATTGCGGTATAAAAATATGCCACCGCATGTTGTTGGTCTAATTGGTGCGGTTGCATTAGCTGATGTTTGTCAGCAATTGTTGCCCGATGAAAAACTAGCTATAAAATGGCCGAATGACATTCTGCTGAACTCTGCCAAGATAGCTGGATTCTTATGTGAGTTACCAGCGGGTGGCGACACACTCGTGTTGGGATTAGGAGTAAACGTTAACACTAAGCCCTCGAACGAAAATATGCCCTATTCGGTTGCTTGCTTGAATGAGTTCGGCTTAAGCTCTGAACCCCTCGAATTGCTAGGATTGGTAATTTTCCGTTTCGAGGAGTTGATGATTCGCTACCAGCGCCGCGGCAGTGCCGACTTCGAAGCTAGCTTTTTGAGTTATTTACAGAATTGGGCACCAAATGGCGTGCGAAATCCGGCTAACCAAAAGGCGGGCGCGTTGTTAAAATTTTCGGTCACAAATGGTTTGTCCCTCGATGTTGATGGTGAGCAATTCACCCAACCAATGGAAACCATAAATTGCCTCGAAAAGATTGACCATGTCACGTAACGATTCTCGTACTCCTGCTGATTTACGCCCGCTTAAGTTCACGCGTAAATTCACTAATCACCCCGCCGGCTCGGTGCTGGTTGAAGCCGGGCAAACTCGTGTGCTCTGCACCGTTACCGCCACTGAAAGCGTGCCGCGCTGGCGCCAAGGTTCTGGCAAAGGCTGGCTCACTGCCGAATACGCGATGTTACCCGGCTCAGTAGTGGGTCGCAAAAAGCGCGAGCACGATCGTCGCGACGGACGCTCTGTTGAGATTCAGCGCTTGATCGGGCGCGCTTTACGCGCAGCGATTGATATGCGATCTTTCCCGAATGTTACCCTGCAAGTTGATTGCGATGTTTTGCAAGCCGACGGTGGTACGCGCTGCGCGTCAATCTGCGGTGCCATGATGGCGCTCAACGACGCAGCACATTACTTGAACGACAATGGGAAGCTGAAGTCATGGCCAATCAAGCATTGGCTTGCAGCCGTGTCCGTTGGCCATGTTGGGGGTCGCGCGTTGCTCGACTTAGATTACAGCGAAGACTCGACTGCCGATGTTGATATGAATATTATTGCGACAGAGAGTGGCAAAATCGTTGAAGTGCAAGGGGCTGCCGAGGGCGAACCGTTTTCTTTAGACGTTCACCACGAGTTGCTTTCGCTAGCCATGGAAGGCACCGCCGACATCATCACGCAGATGAAAGAATTAGCCGCCGACAAAGTCGAAGCATGAGCCAACGTATCCTGCTTGCCTCGAGCAATTCCAAAAAGCTGGCGGAGCTGCAATCACTATGTGAAGATTTAGACGTTGATATCCTCTCACCTAGCGATATCGACGCCGAACTGCCCGACGTTATTGAAGACGGCGATGACTTTCTGGCGAACGCCAGCAAGAAGGCCATCGAGTTTAGCGAGTTTACATCTAAGCATTTGGGTGACGATGTCTGGACACTTGCCGACGACTCTGGCTTGTGCGTCGATTATTTAGACGGTGCTCCGGGTATTTACTCTGCGCGTTATGCCGCTGATGATGGTCCGCAACGCGATCAATCAAACAATGACAAGCTGTTGAGCGAAATGAAAAATGCGACTGGTGACCAGCGTACGGCCGCCTTTTGGTGCGTGATTGCAGTCGCTCATCAAGGTCAGGTGTTATTTGCCGTCGAGGGCAGCGTTAATGGCAATATTTTGCACGAAGCCGATGGAGAAGGCGGATTTGGCTACGACCCGCTGTTTTATCATGTAGAATCTGCATCTAGCTTCTCCAGTCTTGCCCCTGAAGAAAAGTCACGAGTTAGCCATCGTGGGCAGGCGATTGCGCGATTGCGTAACGTATTAGAATCGGTGGCTAAATAAGTCATGAGCAAATCATTCCCTCCCGAGCGCATTCGCAACTTTTCGATTATCGCGCATATCGACCATGGTAAATCTACTTTGGCCGACCGCTTTCTAGAAATGACCGGCGCTGTTGACAACCGTAAGAAACAGGCGCAGCAACTCGATTCGATGGATATCGAGCGTGAGCGTGGTATTACCATTAAAGCTGCTGCTGTGTCATTAACGACAATGGTTAATGGCGACGAGTACCTGCTCAACCTTATCGATACTCCGGGGCACGTTGACTTCGCTTATGAAGTTGAAAAATCTTTGCAAGCATGTGAAGGAGCGGTGTTGTTGATAGACGCTGCGCAGGGAATCCAAGCGCAGACTGTGGCGAATGCGATGCTGGCGATGGAGCAAGACATGACCATCATCCCGGTATTTAACAAAGTCGATTTGCCCCACGCGCGCCCCGAAGAATTCGCGAGCGAGCTTGAAAACACCTTATTGCTTGAGCCCGAGTTGGCGCTGCACTGTTCCGCAAAAACCGGTCAAGGCGTTGATGCCGTCATCGAAACTATTGTAGATCGCGTCGGACATCCGCAAGGCGACCCTGATGCTCCACTGCAGGCTTTGATCTTTGACGCTAAGTACGACGAATACCGCGGCATTGTGGTTTATCTCAGGATTATCAATGGCACATTACGCAAGGGCGACATCGCACACACTATTGGTGTTGGCGCCGACTACGAAGCTGTTGATATCGGAAAGTTCATGCCGAAGATGGTGCCGCACGATACTTTATCAGTCGGCGAGGTGGGTTACTTCATCTCGAATATCAAGAAACTAGAAGACGTCCGCGTTGGTGACACCATGACTGTTGCTAAGGGCCAGCAAGCGGAAGCCCTTCAAGGGTACCGCGAGCCGCAGCCGATGGTGTGGTGTGGCGTGTTCCCTGTTAGCTCGGGCGATTTCGAAGACCTGCGTGCGGCATTGAATCAACTCAAATTGAACGATTCATCGATCGTTTTCGAGCCCGAATCGTCTGAGGCCTTGGGCTTTGGTTTCCGTTGTGGTTTTCTTGGTTTGCTACACATGGAAATCGTGCAAGAGCGCCTCGAGAGAGAATCTGGCTTGAACGTCGTTCAAACTGCGCCCTCGGTGCCATACCAGATAGTACTGAAAGACGGTTCCGTAAAAGACATTCGCTCGCCTGGAGCGCTGCCCGACCCTAATATGTTTGAAGACATTCAAGAGCCGATTGTGTGTACAAACATATTGGTACCTACCGAGTCCATTGGCGCCATCATGTCACTATGCGCCGAACGCCGAGGAACATTCCTCCGCCAAGATCATCTATCGGCAAACCGCGTAATGCTCGCCTGGGATTTACCTCTCGCTGAAATCATTTACGACTTCTACGACAAACTAAAATCTGGCACTAAGGGTTACGGCACAATGAACTTCGAGTCACCAAGATTTGAGACTGCCAACCTGGTCAAGATGCGAATTCTTGTTTCCGGCAACGAGGCTGACGCGCTGTCCACTATTTGTCACGCCGACAATGCTCAGCGACGCGGGCGTGCTGTGCTCAAGGTGTTACGTAAAGAAATTCCGCGTCATCAGTTTGAGGTTTCGCTACAGGCTGCTGTTGGCGGAAAGATTTTAGCACGCGAGAACATTCGTGCCTTGTCAAAGAATGTTACGGCTAAATGCTATGGTGGTGACATCACCCGTAAGCGTAAACTATTGTCCAAACAGAAAGAAGGCAAGAAGCGGATGAAGAGTATAGGAAATGTTGAAGTACCGCAAAAAGCATTCTTGTCTGTGCTTACTACCGACGAATAATTTGTATGGCTAAGAAGAAAGAAAAATCAAAGCATCCTTTTCGCGAAAACATCGAAGTGGTGGTGTTTGCGATTATTATGGCCATGGGCCTAAAGGTGTTTGCGATTGAGGCTTATCAAATACCCACCGGTTCCATGCAACCGACGCTAATGGGCACCGAACTGCTTGACCCTGCGACCAAGCGCCCTGCTGGCCGGTTGAATGATCGAGTGTTGGTGGACAAGGTGTCATACTTTTTCAGGGATCCGCAACGCTGGGAAGTCGTCGTTTTCCGTTACCCTCTTCTTACGCATAACAACTACGTCAAGAGGCTCGTTGGCATGCCCAACGAACAACTCTGGATTGACGGCGGTAATTTATACGCCCGCGAACTTGGCAGTGACGACGATTTTGTTGTTTTAACGAAGCCGTGGAAAGTCATGCAAAACATCTGGAAGAAAGTTTTGCCTGGCGTAGGCGACGACCCAATTCAATGGCATGGTTGGAGCACAACTGGCAAGGCTACACCGAACGATGCAGGACACATAGTTTTTAGCGGTAACGGTAAAACGGAATATGCCTCGAGCATTCGTAACGGTTACCTGCACGGCTATCCAGACGAAATTTATTTTTCGGTGCCGAATACCTCATCGCGCTCACGCGAAGTTGTCGGCGATTTGCGTTTACAGTTTCAGTTAGACGGCCAGCAGGCAACAGGTAGCATCGACGTTGGATTAGAGCTTGGCAACAATATTCTCAGTGCTAAGTTTAATGCCTCGGGTTCATTGATTTTGTCACTGCCTACTGGCGAACAACGCACCATTGATATTCCGGATCGCTTTAATGGCGAGGTCGATATCGCATTCTGGGATCACCATTTCCGCGTAGCGTTAGGTGATAATATTGTGTTTGACGAGACGCTTGACATTGAACCGCACACCACAAAACTTCCCCGCAACCGCATGGCCTTTACGGTGAATGGAAGCCAATGGATATTAAGCCCCGTTAAGGTGTCGCGTGACATCCACTATTTGCCACCCCGTCAAAATGCAGCGCCTGTCTTCGAAATAACTGAAGGAAACTATTTCATGATGGGCGATAACACCCAGAACTCTTTAGATAGTCGTGATTGGCAACGAGAAACTTTTAGTTACGATAACGGCGATGACACTACCTTCAAGATTATGGGCGATCACCTGCAACACGGCTCTGACCCGATGTACAATAATCCGCGCTGGAACATGAGCCATGACATCATGACGCTACGTGACGAATTCGGGAACATCCACACTCTTGATGGAGACCTGGTTAAGCAGTCTGCAGATGTCCTGCAACACGCCCCGTTGGTGCCACGTAATTACATGCTTGGGCGCGCGTTGGCTGTATTTATGCCGCTAAAACCACTCTCTCCGATTAACCGTTTTAATTTAGTCCAATAATATGAGCATTATTCTAGAAACTAAAGGTGTCAGTAAATCATTCAAAGGACGCGCCGTTGTTAACGGCGTCGACTTAGTTGTTAACGATGGAGAAATCGTTGGTCTGCTTGGGCCCAACGGCGCTGGCAAGACGACCACTTTTAATATGTGCATGGGAATGGTTGCTCCGGACAGTGGGAAAATTTTATTGCGCGATGAAGACGTTACGGGCATGCCGATATATCAACGTGCACGGCGCGGCTTAGGCTACTTGGCTCAAGAGGCTTCCGTTTTTCGTAAGCTATCAGTGGCCGATAATATTCTTGCCGTACTTGAAACTTTGTCACTAAATAAAATAGAGCGCCAGCAAAAGTGCGACGCGCTACTCGAAGAATTTGGTCTGGCTCATTTACGTGATAGCATGGGCGAAGTCCTATCTGGCGGCGAGCGTAGACGCGTCGAAATTGCGCGCGCCCTAGCGACTAACCCAAAATTGATTTTACTAGACGAGCCCTTCAGTGGCGTAGACCCCATTGCCGTTGAAGACATTCAGTCCATTTTGGTGCAGCTGCAAGCAAAAGGTATTGCCATCTTACTAACCGACCATAATGTACGCGAAACTCTCAGTATTACTAACCGCTCGTACATTTTGTCATCCGGTACGGTTCTCGCAGAAGGAACAGCGGAAGAACTAGTGCACAATAGTGCAGTGCGTAAGGTCTATTTAGGCGAGAATTTCGAGTTAAGCTAAAGCAAGTCATCCGAGAAAATGATGGCAAGGGTAGAATATCGCGCCCCCAGTCACACGATATACCTTGTCATGGAAATTTTTAGCTTCGTTAAACGCGTCCCTTCCACAACCGCTAATGTGGAAATAAAAGACCAGCAACTCGACACCTCAGGTTGCGAGTTCGAGATCAATCCTTACGACCGCTTCGCGGTTGAAGAAGGTTTGCGCCAAAAAGAGGCTGCTGGCGGCGGCACCGTCACCGCTGTTAGTTTTGGCGACGACGCTTCGCAAAAAGAATTGCGCACAACTTTGGCGATGGGCGCCGACGCTGCCTTATTGCTGAAGAATGACGCAGCTGATTCTGCCGACGCCGCCACCACTGCCAAAGTGATTGCTGCTGCAATCGGCGAGCGTAGTTTTGATTTACTGTTGTTTGGCAAGCAATCTGTCGGCCACGATCAACACGGCGTTGGCGCTGGTGTTGCGACTCGCCTGGGCATTCCTTGTATCACCGAAGTTATTTCTTTAGACATCTCCGCGGGACAGGTTACTGCGCAACGCGGTGTCGAAGGTGCCGTTGAAACTATTACTGCAAGCTTGCCTTGCGCAATTACTTGTCAAAAAGGTCTTAACGAACCACGCCTTGCTTCATTGAAGGGCATCATGGCTGCTAAAAAGAAGCCGCTCGAGTCTGTCGACGTCGAAATGCCGGCGTTGGCGCTCATTGTCGAGTCTACTCAACCACCAGCTGCTCGCCCAGCAGGACGCATCGTGAATAACGCTGCCGAATTGGTCGACGCTCTGCGTAACGAAGCAAAAGTTCTATAAGAGGTAAATTAAATGTCATCCGTACTAGTTATTCTTGAAACTCGCCAGGGCGAGCTACGTCCTTCGTGCCTTGAAGCTGTTGGTGCAGCTCGCGTCATTGCCGATGCCAAAGGTTGCGCGGTGGTTGCTCTCGCACCCGAATCTGCCAACCTCGATGCTGCCGTTATTGGTGCCGCAGGCGCGGATCAACTAATGGTCGCTACTGCTGAAGTGCACTCTGCCGATGCCGCTGCTGCAACTGCTGCGCGTGTCGCTAGAGAAATTAGCGCCAACACAGTGTTACTTACCGCGACTGTTCGCGGCCGCGACATCACCCCGCGCATCGCTGCCCTGCTCGATACGGGCTTTGCTCCTGACTGCACAGCGGTCGACGCAAACACCATGGTCTTTACCCGCCCAATTTGTGGTGGCAAAGCTTTTAGCAACGTAAGAATAAACGGAGACGTTGTAGTTGCAAGCTTGCGCCCTAACTTCTTTAATGCTGCCGGGCGTGAACACACTGCCGAAGCAAGCGAAGTCCCAAGCGAGGCTGCCAAAGCACAGGTGATTGAAGTCGCAGCACAAAGCGGTGAACGTCCGGATGTTGCCGAAGCATCTATTGTTATATCCGGCGGCCGCGGAATGGGAAGCCCTGACAACTGGCATTTACTTGAAAAAGTTGCCGATGTAATCCCTGCTACAGGCCTTGGCGCATCCCGGGCAATAGTCGACTCAGGATGGCGTCCACATAGTGAGCAGGTTGGTCAAACAGGTAAAACCGTTTCACCAGAGCTATACATTGCGGTTGGCATCTCAGGTGCAATCCAACACTTGGCCGGCATGAGCTCGTCAAAGGTTATTGTGGCAATCAATAAAGACGCCGACGCCCCTATCTTTAAGCATGCCACTTACGGCATTGTTGGCGACGCTCTCGAAATATTGCCCGAGCTTGCTGCCGAGCTAGAGAAGTAATTTATCGACGTTGGTAATCGGCGAGCAAAGCTTCGACCAAATACTGACGCCGAATTAAATCCTCATCGATTGCCACCGAAGCGCGTGAACTAGTTATTAAGTTCACGCGCTTTAAAAATTGGCGCAGGTTTTGTTCCATCGGGTCGCCTACGCTGACAGCGTTTTGCGGTTCATTGGCGTGAGCGGCAAACTGCATTTGATAATGCTCTCCTATGATGCGATGACATAGCTTGTCGTCGATCGAATATTCTGCTGGCGGAGGGAGTGTACCCATGTCTTCTAAAATAATCTCACATTCTAATACGCGTGAATGCGTGCAATACTCAAAGCGTAATGCCGAATCTAGGGAGTCGCTAGAATGTTCAGCGTATGCGACTTTTTCAATGTGTGCGGGGCCAGGAGAAATCTTTTGAATAAGGCTTAACGGATGAGACAAAATGTCTTGCCAGCGATGTTCGCCGCGTAATTTAGGCGACAGCAACATCGAAAACTTACGTGCCGTAGTAATATCACCTAGCGGATGCAAAGTTTGCCACGCATCTAAAGTGAAGGGCCATTGACAATTTTCGATGATCAGCAATTCGTTAGCGCTAAATGCACGAATCAAATCATCGCAATGCCTCGCACCCGATGTGGACAAGGGCTTTTCGCAAAAAACATGGGCTTGAGAATCGAGGCATTGTTGAATCCAATCAATGTGAGTGTTGGTAGGCGAAGCAATAATGACCACATCAGGATTCATTTCCGCCAACATGTCCTCTTCTTCGGCGTAAACTTCGGGACGTATACCGTCCGCCAATAATTCTTCGCTTGCCGCGCGTGCGGAATCGTAGTTTGAGCAGACTATCGCAACGATTTCAGCACCTGCGGAATGCGCTTGGCGCGCCAGAAAACCACCAGTGCCCATGACCGTTCTTCGTGCCCCAACAACTGCGACGCGCAAGCCATCACCAATGGTTTGAGGCTTATCGGGAGTTGGCTGAGAAGATGGCGACGTCATGCTTAATTGCGGTTATCCTAGCGTAACGAAATGACCGCATCACCTCCATCATCTTTAATGGTGCGTTTGCCGAATCCTCTAGGCGACGCGGTAATGGCATTACCGTTATTGGCCCACCTTAAACGTCAATTCCCTGATTGCTCGCTTACTTTGGCAGGAAATCCGGCTTACGAGTCGCTATTCGACGGATTAGCTTATGTCGACCATTTTATTGGCCTCGATAATGGCGCCACTATTGCTCAACAAGTAAAACTTTTAAGACAGCAACAATGTGACACAATCATCTTATGTCCCAATTCGTGGTCATCGGCAATAGTCGCCTATCGTGCAGGATTCAAACAACGCATCGGACGCCATCGGCATGGGCGATCTTTACTCTTAACCCATGCTTTACCGGCAATTAGCGAACCGCGCTTAATGACAGAATTATATTCTGAGTTAATCGAAGCCTTTAACTGCGACGCCGACGTCGCCCCAATTAGCCTGCCTTGCCCCGAACTCGATGTTGAATGGGCGCCGAAGCACGCGCATTACTTTATGGTTGCGCCTGGCGCTGCTTTTGGTGAGACCAAACAATATCCACTCGCGCTTATGGCTCAAGCCATTGACGGCATTTGTAACCGACATAATTTGCTACCGATTCTATTTGGTGCGCCGAACGAGCAGCAATCACTCACTGAGTTGTCACAATCACTCAAGCATTCAAATTTAATAGCGCCGTCCAGTGCAAGCTTAGGTGAAATCAAATACATGCTTAGTAACGCGCAGTTCCTGCTATGCATGGATAGCGGCGCACGCCACATCGCTGCCGCCGTCGGCACTCCACAGATCGTTGTTTTCGGCCCAACCAACCCGGCATGGACGGCGCACGCGATGGACAAAGCAGCGTTTATTTCAAACAGCACTCTAGATTGTCTTGGCTGTCATAAGAAAATATGTCCTATTCAAGGGCATCCATGTATGAACAATCTCGACCCGCAGATTTTAGTCGATGCGTCGTCACGATTTATCGCCTAACGACGAGCGACTAACATTGTTGACCCAAGTTTATGATGAGAGCAGCGCACGAATTTGCTGCTCACTCAACACTTCGATACCTAAATCTTGCGCCTTGCTCAACTTGCTGCCAGCCTTGTCTCCCGCGACTAAGTAATCGGTTTTCTTCGACAAAGTACCTGTCACTTTACCGCCCGCTGCTTCGATAAGTGCCTTCATCTCTGGTCGTGAACACGACAGCGCGCCGGTCAACACAAACACTTTGGACGCTACGGCATCTTTATGCTCGTCCGTACTAAGCTCCGCACTTTGCGGGCGTAAGCCGAAGCCAATCATTGCCTTAATGGCATCGCGGTTTTTCGCAGAGCCGACGAACTGTAATAATGAGCCCGCAACTTCTTTGCCTACACCTTCGATTTCACTTAATTGGGCGACAGCGTGTTCGCTGTCTATTGCTGACAGCGCCAGCAAGGAATCAATGCTATTAAATTTTGCACAGACCACCCGCGAAGTTTCTGGCCCGACATCGGGTATGCCTAGGCTAGACAAAAACTTATCTAGCCGAGGTTCTAAGGATGCGGCTATGCCATCACGCAACGCGTCAACGGATTTATCCCCCCAACCTTCTAATTTGGCAATAGCGTTGTAATCGAGATTGAACAGCTGCTCTGCACTATTCAGTAAGCCCTCGCCGTGCAATTGCACAACCGCTTTGTCACCAATGCCGTCTATGTTAAGCGCGGTGCGCGACACCATATATTGCACCCGGCGAATTAACTGTGCTGGGCAATCTATGTTTATGCAGAAACGATGCTCGCCATTGTCTTTTGCCTCTCCACCACATTCTGGGCATTGAGTGGGAAAAGAAAAGTCGCGCTCGCTGCCATCGCGCACACCAACAACAGGGCCGACAATTTGCGGAATGACGTCGCCGGCGCGACGTACGATTACCTGGTCTCCCAACTTGATGTCGAGCTCGGAGATATAAGCGGCATGATGTAAAGTAGCATGCTGTACGGTTACTCCACCAATATTTACGGGTTCGAGAACTGCACGCGGCGTCAAGCGCCCAGTGCGTCCGACTTGAACAAGTATGTCGAGCAACTTAGTAGTTTCTTCATGAGGGGCAAACTTATGTGCACAAACCCAGCGTGGAGTGCGGGCGCGCGAGCCGAGTAAATCACGCAACAGCTGCGAATCTACTTTGTAGACTACGCCGTCCATTTCGTAATCGATTGCATTACGCTGACTTTCGATGTCGTCGTGAAACTTAATCATTCCGGCCGCGTCATCAACAATCGCCGAATATGGCGACACCGCAAAGCCCCAATCTTTGGCGCCCTGCATCGCCTCACCATGAGTGGCATACCTTTCGCCGCCCACTACGCGCACGACTTCATAACACATAAACCGCAGCGGGCGCGATGCCACCATCGCAGGGTCAAGCCTCTTAAGAGTACCTGCGGTCGCATTACGCGGATTGGCAAAAACGGCATCGCCATTTGCGCGCAACGCATTATTCATCGCATTGAAGCCAGCAATGGGCATCATTACTTCGCCGCGTACTTCTAGAACTACAGGCGACTGATCACCGAACAAACGCAACGGTACTCCGCCGACAGCGCGAATGTTATTGGTAATGTCTTCACCAAACTGACCGTCGCCGCGAGAAATCGCCTGTGTCAGTACGCCATTCTCGTAAATCAAGCTTGCTGAAACGCCATCCCACTTAGGCTCGCAAATAAAAGTAGGCTGCGTATCCGTTTCAGAAGCCAAACCTTTACGCACGCGCGCCTCGAAATCAATAATCGAATCGTTACCGAATAGCGACTCGATCGATATCATCGGCACCGTATGTTCAACTTTCTTAAAACCACTGTCGCTGGTGACCGCTGCGCCCACACGTTGACTTGGGCTTGAGGCATCACACCAGTC